>DRLE01000019.1 GCA_011051475.1 Gammaproteobacteria bacterium | reverse complement strand
CTCGGTGGAAAAATGATCGTCGCCCATACTGACCACACGTACCACGTCGCCGTATTTCTCACCGAACAGCGCCATGGCGCCGGCGGCCTTTGCGGCCTCCATGTCCATTTCCTCGGCACTGGCCGGGCTGTTGCCGCGGATCTGTTCATTGACGATGCGCTCGATCTCCCTTAGCTCTTCCGGCTTGACCGGCTCGAAGTGGGCGAAATCGAAGCGCAGGCGCTCGGCGTCGACCAGCGAGCCCTTCTGCTGCACATGCTCACCGAGCACCTGGCGCAGGGCGGCATGCAGTAAATGTGTGGCGGAGTGGTTGCGGCTGATGGCGCGGCGTTTTTCCGCATCGACCTCGGCGCTGAGCTCGTCGCCTTTGGCAATACTGCCCGATGCCAGCTCACCGATATGCAGGATACTGTCGCCCTGCTTCTGCGTGTCCCTGACGATAAACCGGGTATCACCGGCTGTGAGCACGCCGGTATCACCGACCTGGCCGCCGGATTCGCCGTAAAACGGGGTTTCCTCCAGCACAACAATACCCTGCTGGCCGGCGGACAGGCTGTCCACGGCTTGCGCGCCGTCATCAGAGCGGGCAAACAGTTCCACCACCTTGCTGCGCTGCTTGAGTTTGTCATAGCCGGTGAAAACGCAGTCACAGGCCACCTGCACGTCCTTGTTATAGTCAACCCCGAACTGGCTGGCGCTGCGCCCACGTTCACGCTGGGCCTCCATACAGGCCTCGAAACCGGCCTCGTCGATTTCCAGGCCGCGTTCACGCGCAATATCAGCGGTCAGGTCGACCGGAAAGCCATAGGTATCATACAGTTTGAACAGGGTTTCGCCGCTGATGGTTTTGCCTTCGAGCCTGTCGATATCCTCCTGCAGGATTTTCATGCCCTGATCGAGGGTCTCGGCAAAGCGCTGCTCCTCCAGCTTCAGCACGCGTTCGACATCGGCCTGCGCCCTGACCAGCTCCGGATAGGCGTCACCCATAACTTCCGCCAGCGGCTGCACCAGCTTGTAGAAGAACAGGTCGTCCATACCCAGCTGGTGGCCATGGCGGCAGGCGCGGCGGATAATACGGCGCAGGACATAACCGCGACCCTCATTCGAGGGCAGTACACCATCGACAATGAGGAAGGAACAGGAGCGGATATGGTCGGCAATCACGCGTAGCGACTTGCTCTCCAGGTCCTTCGCGCCGGTAACTTTGGCCGCGGCCCTGATCAGGTGCCGGAACAGGTCGATATCATAGTTATTGTGCACGCCCTGCAGAATGGCGGCGAGGCGCTCCAGGCCCATGCCGGTGTCCACCGAGGGCGCCGGCAGCGGCTTCATTTCACCGTCGGCGCTGCGGTTGTACTGCATGAACACCAGGTTCCAGATTTCAATATAGCGGTCGCCGTCTTCTTCCGGCGTACCCGGCGGGCCACCCCAGATTTCCTCGCCGTGGTCATAGAAGATTTCGGTGCAGGGACCGCAGGGGCCGGTATCGCCCATGGCCCAGAAATTATCGCTTTCGTAGCGCTTGCCGCCGGGCTTGTCGCCGATACGGCTGAAGCGGTTTTTATCGACACCGATGGTATTGAGCCAGATATCGGCCGCCTCGGTATCGTCCTCGTAGACCGTCACCCAGAGTTTTTCCGGCGGCAGCTTGACCACCTCGGTAAGAAACGCCCAGGCGTATTTAATGGCCTCTTCCTTGAAATAATCGCCGAAGCTGAAGTTGCCCAGCATTTCAAAAAAGGTATGGTGGCGCGCAGTGTAGCCGACGTTTTCCAGATCGTTGTGTTTGCCGCCGGCGCGCACACAGCGCTGACTGGAAGTGGCGCGCTTGTAGGGGCGCTTGTCACGACCCAGGAAGACATCCTTGAACTGCACCATGCCAGCATTGGTAAACAACAGGGTCGGGTCATTGGCCGGCACCAGCGAGCTGCTGGGGACGACTTCATGGCCGTTGGCTTTGAAGTAATCGAGGAAGGCCTGGCGGAGTTCTGCGCTTGTTTTCATATTATAAATAGCTTTAACTTATGTGTTTATATTGTTGATATATTTAATTTTACTAACTGACAAAAAGCCAGCGAATCCTGTACTACTGTGCTCGCTGCTGATACAGGACCCGTTCGACTTCGCTGCGCTCCGCTCAGGGTGACAACTCCCTGTCATTCTGAGCAAAGCCGAAGAATCTTGTACCACTGGACTCGCTGCAGGCTCAAGACCCGTTCGACTCCGCTGCGCTCTATTCAGGGTGACAACTCCCTGCTATTCTGAGCGAAGCCGAAGAATCTTATGCTACCGGACTCGCTGCAGGCTCAAGACCCGTTCGACTCCGCTGCGCTCCGCTCAGGGTGACAACTCCCTGTCATTCTGAGCAAAGCCGAAGAATCTTGTACCACTGGACTCGCTGCAGGCTCAAGACCCGTTCGACTCCGCTGCGCTCCACTCAGGGTGACAACTCCCTGTCATTCTGAGCGAAGCCGAAGAATCTTATGCTACCGGACTCGACGCTGGCTCAAGACCCGTTCGACTCCGCTGCGCTCCACTCAGGGTGACAACTCCCTGTCATTCTGAGCGAAGCCGAAGAATCTTGTACTACTGTGCTCGCTGCAGGCTCAAGACCCGTTCGACTCCGCTGCGCTGCGCTCAGGGTGACAATCCCCTGTCATTCTGAGCGAAGCCGAAGAATCTTATGCTACCGTACTCGCTGCAGGCTCAAGACCCGTTCGACTCCGCTTCGCTCCACTCAGGGTGACAACTCCCTGTCATACTGAGCGAAGCCGAAGAATCTTATGCTACCGGACTCGACGCTGGCTCAAGACCCGTTCGACTCCGCTTCGCTCGAGATAACTATGAGAACCTCTACTTCACAATCGAATAAACCTGATCCAGACTAAACCCGCGATACTGTAAAAACCGGATTCGCCTGGCCTTGTCACTGTAATCTTCAACCGGCCTGTTCCCGTATTTCTTTGTATACTGCTGCTCAAGAATCTGCTGCCAGATTTCATCATCGGCATGCAGGTACTGCGAGACAAGCGTTTCATCAACACCGCGCTCGTTCAGTTCCATGGCAATGCGCACCGGACCGAAGCCCTTGTTCTGCCGCATGCGGATATAGGCCTCGGCAAATCGCTCGTCCGACAGCCAGCCGCCCTGCTTGAGCTCGGCAATGGCCTGCTCAATATCTGCCTCGTCGAATTCACGCTTGCGTAATTTATCACGGATTTCAAATGCCGAGTGCTCGCGACGCGAAAGCAGTCTTACGGCGACGGATTTTGCGCTCAATACGATGCTCCGTTTATCTGGCTGCAACGCTGAAATAAAAACTCCCGCAATGCGGGAGTTCCGTTGTTATTCTGGATGCAGCAGACCTGCCCTGGCCCGACGCCACACCCGAACCTCAAGCCCCTTTTAACTACGCTATATTGTGCTCAGGGAAACAATATTTCTGTCATTCAGAGCAATAGCGAAGAATCTTATGCCTCAGCGCCCGTTACAGGCTTCAAGACCCGTTCGGCAATTGCTCCCTGCATTGCCCTAATACCGTACGTCCTGTACATATCGACTACGCTGCGCTTCGCTCAGGGTGACAGAGCTTATGTCATTCTGAGCGAAGCCGAAGAATCTTGTGCCACCGAAATTGCTGCAGGCTCAAGACCCGATCGACTTCACTGCGCTCAGGGTGACGGCTACCTGGTATTCTGTGCATAACCGAAGATCCCCGGGGCTCAGAACCTGCGACATGCCGGCACATGGGAAGAAAAGCACCAGCAACGGCTTTGCCTTATGCTGGCCTACAGGCTTTATCCGCCTCAGGCTTCTTCCAGCACACCCTCTTCCAGCGCTTCGCCAGCCATTTCATCCGCAGCCTTCGGTTTGGCCAGCAGTTTATCTCGCAGCGTCTGTTCAATCGTGTCGGCGATATCCGGATTTTCCTTCAGGAACATGCGTACCTTTTCCTTGCCCTGGCCGATTTTCTCGCCGTTGTAACTGTACCAGGCGCCGGCTTTTTCTATCAGCTTGTGCTCGACGCCCAGGTCGATCAGCTCACCTTCATGGGAAATACCTTCGCCGTAGAGGATCTCGAAATGTGCCAGCTTGAACGGTGGTGATACCTTGTTCTTCACCACTTTCACCTTGGTTTCATTACCGACGACTTCATCACCTTTCTTGATGGCGCCGATGCGACGGATATCCAGGCGGACGGAGGAATAGAATTTAAGCGCATTACCACCGGTAGTGGTTTCCGGGCTGCCGAACATAACGCCGATCTTCATGCGAATCTGGTTAATAAAGATCACCAGGGTATTGGAGCGCTTGATATTGCCGGTCAGCTTGCGCAGCGCCTGTGACATCAGGCGCGCCTGCAGGCCCATGTGCGAGTCACCCATATCGCCTTCGATTTCCGCTTTCGGGGTCAGCGCGGCGACCGAGTCGACCACAACGATATCGACCGCGCCAGAGCGCACCAGCATATCGGTAATTTCCAGCGCCTGTTCGCCGGTATCGGGCTGTGATACCAGCAGATCATCGATATTCACGCCCAGTTTTTCCGCGTACTGCGGATCCAGCGCGTGCTCGGCGTCAACGAAGGCCGCAGTGCCGCCGATTTTCTGCATTTCGGCAATGACATGCAGGGTCAGCGTGGTTTTACCGGAAGATTCCGGGCCGTAGATTTCAACCACGCGGCCACGTGGCAGTCCGCCGATGCCAAGGGCGATATCGAGATTCAGTGAACCGGTGGATACCGCTTCTATATCGGGAATGGCGCCCTCATCACCCAGGCGCATGACAGATCCTTTGCCGAATTGACGTTCAATTTGAGATAAAGCGGCAGCCAGTGCCTTCTTACGATTGTCGTCCATTAATAGCTCCTCTTGCAGGTATGTGTTCGTTACAGTGTTTCGTACTTAAACCCCCTCTGAAATGACGTAAACAGGGGCTGTAAATTAGCCAAAGATTATCACACAGATACCCGCGATCAGATAGCCCTGTCATCTGAAAATTACATATTTTTTCACGGATTGATGAGATAACAGTCGCACTCCATTTCCCTACAAAATTTACTGTCATTAATTATATTTATCTATAGATAAATAATTGCTTGCCTATTATATAAAGCGGGCGTATGATTTTTTTGAGTAGCCGGCTTAACCAACCGGACATGCTTTATGGACAGAATTCGCAGAGGGAGGACGGGCCAGCAACGCCCGTAGCGAGGCATAAATGTAAAAAAACGAGGACAAAACTATGATGCTTGAAGTAAACGGCAGACATGTCGAAACGGATATTCAGGGCTTTCTGCAACACCTGAATCAATGGGATGAAGATTTTGCCATGGAACAGGCACGAAAGGATGGCCTGCGACTGTACAACGACCATTGGGAACTGATCTATTATTTCCGTGACTACTACACGGAAAACCAGACCAACCCGACCATGCATAGCCTGATACGTGACCTGGGCTGCAAGAGCAAACGCTTTCATGACCGGAAGGATTACGAAAAACATATCTACAGCCTGTTCCCCTGTGATCCTGTACACGAGATATGCAAGCTGGCCGGGCTGCCGCTACCGCCGCCGGATACATAAAAACGATATTCACCACAGAGAGCACAGAGGACACAGAGTGTTATTAAAATACAAGAACTCTCTAAAATGTCATTTTGAGCGGAACGAAGTGGAGTCGATATGTCCATGGATGGGCGGTATTAGAGTAACGCAGGAGCAGTTACCGGAAAATCTTATACTCCGTAAATTGTTGATTGCACAGTGGTGAAAGATCCTTCGGCTGCGCTCAGGATGACAAAATCACTATTAATCAGGGTCTCTATAAGTAAAACGCATTTCTCTGTGGTGAAAAAAAAGCTTTTAATACCCCCAAACTTACTCCGCTGAAAACGACTCCTGAAGACGTTAAACTGCGTACTGCTTCAAACCACAGTGCGCAGTTTTTTTATGAAGACCCTGTTTTCGATTATTGAATCACCGACCCACCCGGACTTCTCCGCGCTTTATCACGAGCTGGGCATACAGGAAACCCGCCTGCCCTCCATGCGCAAGGCCATTGCCGGCCTGAAAAAACAGCAGCCGGATTTTATTGTGGCGGAGTTTGTTTACGGCTATGGCAACAACTATGCCGGGGTGAACATCAGCAACCTGGATGTCATGCTCTACAGCCTGCAGAAATATTCTGCCGACACCAGGGTTATTGTTCTGGTGGAAAAAGGCGAGTTTCAGTATGTAGACAAGCTAAATGAAATCATTACCTTACATGATATTCTTAAACTTCCTGTTACAAAAGATCAAATGCGTAACGCGCTGCTAAAAAGTTAAACAGTCTTCTGCCAGGCACTAACACCGGCGGAAATTTCGTCTATCCTCAGTAAACAGAAAACTGCTTTTACACACGAGGAATCAAGCGTGATCAAGCTGAAACATATCGTCAACGGTACCGTCGTCAATGAAATCGATCTGGGTGAGGGAGAGTTCAGCATTGGCCGTAATCACGGCAATGACCTGCAGCTCGATGACGGCGATGTCAGCGGCGAACATGCCGTACTGACCCTGACCCCCAATGCATACCTGCCGGAACAGCTGGATATCACCCTGCGTGACCTGGGCAGCACCAACGGCACCTATGTTAACCGTATTGCTATCAGGGAAAAGGAAATCCGGCACGGTGACCTGATCAGGATCTGTAACTACGAATATCGCGTCTACAACGACGATGCCAATGTCAGTACGCAGACGGAGTATCTGCCCCAGGAATAAGGCCCCGGCGGGCTTTACGCACAGCCCAGCAAATCCAGTAAAGACAGCAGTGCCTGCTGAACAGCCTGGCGACGCACCGCTTCACGATCACCTTCAAAATGATAGAAGTGCGCGAATACCGGCTTGCCCTTTCTGCCCCAGCTGATCCAGACCAGACCAACCGGCTTTTCCTCGGTGCCGCCACCGGGCCCGGCAATGCCGCTGATACTCAGGGCCACATCGACATCGAGCTTATCGAACAGGCCATCGGTCATTTCCAGCACGGTATCGCCGCTGACCGCCCCGAACTCATCGAGCGTATGGCCATTAACACCCAGCAAGGCCTGCTTGGCGGCATTGCTGTAAGTGACCAGTGAGGCCGCAAACCAGTCCGAACTGCCCGGCACATCGGTCAGCACCTTGCCCAGCCAGCCGCCGGTACAGGATTCGGCGGTGGCCAGTGTCATCTCGCGCTGGCGCAGGCAGTTGCCGAGTTTTTCGGCGAGCTGGTCAAGTTCCTGATCGGATATGGTCATATTGATTAAAAAACCCTGGTGAGTCCGCAAATAAGGCGAATATTAAAGCAGGCCGGGATAAGCGATAGCGTTCCCGGCAAAACCGGGGCGCTTAAAGCCTGTCATTCTTCAACAGCCAGGCCGGACTCGCCCCCGGCCTGGCGCCGGGGTAAAGAGCACTACAACCTGCCAGGCTCCCACACCACCGCGTAATTGACGCCCGCCATGGTATAGCCCATCTTGATCCAGCTTACCGGGTTTCCGGCCGAGCCGTTGAAATCCCAGTCTATGACGGGTGTCGCCGAGGTAAGCAGATTGCTGCTGGCGTCATTATAGACAAGATCGGTGACTTCCGTGCCGCTACCACCACCATCGTAGCCAATCTCGATAAAGGAATCGGCCACCAGATCATCCACTTCGCTGACATTCACGGCCTGGTAAGTGGAGCCGTTATATTCCATCCAGGTAACCGAAATACCGGTAATTTTTCCGGCGCCATCGACCGTAAAACTCGGTAGCGGCAAAAACACCTCGGGTTTACCGCTGGTATCGACCGGCTTCATCGCTCCCAGTTCGAACACGGCCTTCTGAGTGCTGTTAAGGCGCACCGTCCACCAGCCGTCCGGTGGATTATCCTGAAGCAGCATGCCGACCGGCACGCCAAAAAATACACCGCTACTGCCACTGTTGGCGCTGAAAGCCATCTCGGAATTCACGGCATCATAGCAGTAATTCGGGTCTCCGCCATTAACGGCAACAGCGCCATTGTCCGCCGGAGTCGAGGTATCGATGGTGCCAATGGTAGTGTTACCACTATACTGGTCGATAATCGTAACCGGAGACGGCGGCGCTATTTCCAGCGTATCGGTTTTATCGCACAAACGGGAAAAATCCATCTCGGTACTGTTGTTGTCGAAATACACCCGATAACCGTCATAACGGTAAGCCGAAATATCCGTGGGTGCGCTGCTTGCAAAAATGCTCGGATCGCCACCGCCATACCATTCGAACTGCACCTGCGCCCGCCACCAGGTCCTTCTGCTGGTATTGAGATACTCGTTTACCAGGTTCTTGTAGGCGTCGTCGAATTTCGCTCGCGCCAGCAGGCTTTCCAGGCTTGCACTGAAATCCACCGCAAGATCCTCGGCGCTTTGTTCACCCGAGGCTTCGTCGCTGTAACTGGCATTGGGAGAAACATTACCCAGGTCAATCGACGAATTTGCATGGGACACCGGCAAGGAAACAACAGAATCCCCCGTTGTGGACGACGCCATGGTGATATAGGCCACCACCTTGTCCTGCGGCTGGGTCGCCTTGCTATTCACCAGCAAAAGGACGTAGTCACGGGAAGCATCCAGTCCCAGACTGAAACGGCCATCGGCGTCAAGATCGCCGGTAACCGCTGCATCCAGCGTTGCCTGACCATTTGCCCGGTTATAAGGAATGGCAACGATCTGATCAACCGTGGTGCCTGAACCCAGCGCATAAGCGCTGCTACCGAACAGGTTCAGCAGGCGATCCGCAAGACTGGGGCTGCTCTGGACATTGTAGGCAGTATTATCAATAGAGCCGGTGAGGGAAATGCTGCTGCCACCACCGCCACCACCTGTACTGCTACCGCCACCACCACAGGCGCTGAGTGCAAGAGCTATGACAGAAACGGTAATGGATTGAGAAAACCTTCTCATTTCAATTCTCCTTTTACAAAATATATTACAGACTACTGTTTAAGAATAGCCCAGTTCGGCGAAAAAAAAAGTCCGCCCGGACGCTGGCGAACAGGCTGGTCTTGTCACTGAAAAATTGGGTCAGCAAATAAGGCAAACTATTTCGTGCAGGTCGGGATAAGTGATAGCGTTCCCGGCAAACCGGCACCAGACAAAACATCACCCCGTAAAAAAATTACGCTTCTTTATTGCAACCCCTGCCCCGATGCCAGCAAATCTTGTAGACTAAAGCGCCATGACAACGGCCACCACAAACGATAAAAAGCAAACCACCGCACACACACCGATGATGCAGCAGTATCTGCGCATCAAGGCCGATCACCCCGATACCCTGCTGTTCTACCGCATGGGCGATTTCTACGAGCTGTTTTACGACGACGCCAAAAAGGCCGCGCGACTGCTCGATATTACCCTCACCGCCCGCGGCCAGAGCGCCGGCAAGCCGATCCCGATGGCCGGCATTCCCTACCACGCCGCCGACAACTACCTGGCGCGACTGCTCAAGCACGGCGAATCCATCGCCATCTGCGAACAGACCAGCAAGCCCGGTGAGGCCAAGGGCCCGGTCAAACGCGAGGTCATGCGTATTGTCACCCCCGGCACAGTCACCGAGGAGGCCCTGCTCGATGAGCGAAAGGACAATTTACTGGTATGCATCCACCAGACCGGGGACAAATCTCAGAGCGTATACGGCATGGCCATTCTCAATATTACTTCCGGGCGCTTCAGCGTACTGGAAACCCGGCAGAAAGCACAGCTTTTTGCCGAGCTCGATCGCCTGCAGCCGGTGGAGATCCTGCTCTCGGAAGATGACAGCCTGGCGGACGAACTGAGCACGCGTCTGGACAAAACCACCTGCCTGCGCCAGCAGCCACCGTGGTGGTTCGAGCTCGACAGCGCCAGCCGCCTGCTTAACGAGCAGTTCGGCACCCGCGATTTAAGCGGTTTCGGCTGCGAGGGCATGAACACGGCCATTGCCGCCGCCGGCTGCCTGCTGCAGTACACCCGCGACACCCAGCGCGCCGCCCTGCCGCATATTACCGGGCTGCATGTGGAAAACACCGAAGACGTAATCGTACTGGATGCAGCCAGCCGCAGAAACCTCGAAATTGAAACCAATATCAGTGGCGGCACGGAAAACACCCTGGCCTCGGTCATCGACCGCTGCACCACCAGCATGGGCAGCCGCTGCCTGCGTCGCTGGCTGCATTCGCCGCTGCGCAACCGCGAGCTGTTGCAGCAACGCCACCAGGCCATTGGTGAACTGCTGAGTAATGGCCTGTTCAGCGAGATCCAGTTCGGCCTCAATGCCATCGGCGATATCGAGCGCATTATGAGCCGTCTGGCCCTGCTCTCTGCGCGCCCGCGCGATCTGGAGACCCTGAAAAACTCGCTGGCGGTACTGCCGGAAATACAGGCGCTGCTCAAGCAGTGTCACGCGCCGTTTCTGTTGCAGCTTTCAAACAATATCAGCACCCACCCGCAGATTGTCGAACTGCTGGGCCGCGCCATCAGGGAAAACCCGCCGGTGCTCACCCGTGACGGCGGCTTTATTGCCGAGGGCTACCACGCCGAGCTCGATGAACTGCGAAACCTGAGCCATAACGCCAGCGCCTTTCTCGAGGAACTGGAAATCCGCGAGCGCGAGGCCACCGGCATCAAGACGCTCAAGGTCAAGTACAATCGGGTGCATGGCTATTACATCGAAATCAGCCGCCTGCAGTCGGACGATGTGCCAGCACACTATATCCGCAAGCAGACCCTGAAAACCGCCGAGCGCTTTATTACCGAGGAACTGAAGGCGCACGAGGACAAGGTGCTGAGCGCAAAGGAGCGCTCGCTGGCGCTGGAAAAAGCCATCTATGATGAACTGCTGCAGCAACTGCAGGCCTTTCTGCAACCGCTCAAGACCTGCGCCAGCGCCATTGCCGAGCTCGACAGTATCTGCTGCCTGGCCGAACGCGCCGAAACCCTGGATTACAACTGCCCGACCCTGGTCGACAAACCCGGCATTCATATCAAACAGGGCCGCCATGCCGTGGTCGAACGCGTGGCGACGACCGAGCATTTCGTGCCCAATGACACCCTGCTCAGCGACAGCAAGCGCATGGCCATTATTACCGGCCCCAATATGGGCGGTAAATCCACCTATATGCGCCAGAGCGCCCTGATCGTGCTGCTGGCCTGTATCGGCTCCTATGTGCCGGCCGAGAGCGCGACCATCGGTCCGATCGACCGCATCTATACCCGCATCGGCGCCTCCGACGACCTGGCCAGCGGCCGCTCCACCTTTATGGTGGAAATGACCGAGGCGGCCAATATTCTCAATAACGCCACCGAGAACTCGCTGGTGCTGATGGACGAGATCGGTCGTGGCACCAGCACCTTCGACGGCCTGTCACTGGCCTGGGCCTGCGCCTGGCATCTGAGCACGGTGAACCGCTCCTACACCCTGTTTGCCACGCACTATTTTGAAATCACCGCCCTGCCCGATGAGATTCGCGGCATCAGCAATGTGCATATCGACGCGGTTGAACACGGCGACAAAATCGTCTTTCTGCACAGCGTCAAACCCGGCCCCGCCAACCAGAGTTACGGCCTGCAGGTGGCGCAACTGGCCGGGGTACCGGCGCAGGTCATCAAGCTGGCCAGAAGCAAGCTGGTCGAGCTGGAAAACCAGAGCATCAGCCACCACCAGGACTCCGGCCAGTTCGAACTGTTCAGCGACCGGCCGCACCCGGTGGTGGAGAAACTGCAGGAGCTGAATGTGGATGAGCTCAGTCCGAAAGAGGCACTGGACCTGCTTTACAGTCTTAAGGATGATGCAGGGAAAAGCTGATTTTGTTTTGCCGCGAAGGACGCAAAAGGCGTGAAAAAAGCAGTTTTTTTATCTTCGATACGGTCATCCTGAACGAAGCGATAGCGGAGTCGAAGGATCTGGTTCACCAAAACGGTTGTGTGGCAAAAGATCCTTCGACTTCACTGCGCTCCGCTCAGGATGACAAAACAAATCTATGTTTATCTGCATTCATCTGTGGATCAAAATAGTTTTTTTGTTTTTCGCGCCTTTTGCGTCCTTCGCGGCGAAAACGCTTTTACCCTTTGGCAAACACCATATTCAATGGTAACGTTCACCCATGAGATTTAAAACCATTGGCGTCATTACCAAACCCGACGCAGAGTCTGTTCGCCAGACCCTGCAAGCGCTGTTCGCCTACCTGGAAAACCGCGACTGCAGTGTTCTGGTCGATGAGCAGGTGCCGGATATTATCAATCACGCCGGTTTTGAAAAAGCCGATCGTGAAAGCATCGGCCGGCAGTGTGACCTGGCCATTGTGGTGGGCGGTGATGGCACAATCCTGAATGCCGTGCGTTCACTGGCACATGCCCATGTCCCTCTGCTGGGCATCAATGTCGGACGCCTGGGGTTCCTTGCGGATATTTCGCCCGATGAACTGGAAGAGTCACTCGATGAGATTCTCAACGGCAAGTACCGCGAAGAACAGCGCATCCTGCTCGAAGCCAGAGTCATGCGTGACAATAAAACGGTATTTGAAGCCGATGCCTTCAATGATGTTGTCATTCATATCCGTGATGTCGCACGCATGATCGAGTTCGAAACCCGTATCAACAACGAATTCGTCAATCACCAGCGCGCCGACGGCATTGTTATCTCTACCCCGACCGGCTCCACCGCCTACGCCCTGTCATCCGGCGGCCCGATACTGCACGCCACCCTGGATGCCATCACTCTGGTGCCTATTTCGCCACACACATTAAGCAGCCGACCTCTGGTAGTGGATGCCAGCTCACAGATCGATGTCATGATCTGCAATACCAAACAGGGCATCGCCCAGGTATCCTGTGACGGCCACCTGTCGCATGATGTACATGTCGGCGACCATATTCATATCAGGCGCAAGAAGGATAAAATCACCCTGCTGCATCCTTGCCAGCACAACTATTTCGAAATCCTGCGCGCCAAGCTGCACTGGAGTGAATACGCTTAGTAAAGTCGGCAGTCACCAGTTGGCAGTTTGAAGTAAAATAACTGCCAACTGATGACTGCAAACTGCCAACTTTTTATGCTGAAACACCTCTATATCCGCAATTTCGCCATTATCGACGAGCTTGAACTCGACCTGCACAGCGGCCTGACCGCACTCACCGGCGAGACCGGCGCCGGCAAGTCCATCCTGCTGGGCGCACTCAGCCTGGTGCTGGGTGATCGAGCGGATTCCGACAGCATCAAGCCGGACAGTGAGTTTGCCGAGATTGTTGCTGAATTCGATATCAGCGATCTGGACAATGTCTCCAGCTGGCTGGTCGAGCAGGAGCTCAATGCCGATGACGAGTGTATTCTGCGCAGACGCATCAGCCGGGACGGACGTTCACGCGCCTATATCAATGGCACCCCGGTCAACCTCTCGCTGATCCGCGAACTGGCGGAAATGCTGATCGATATCCACGGCCAGCATGAACATCAGTCAATGATGAAATCCGCCGTACAGCGCCAGTTGCTGGATGACTATGCCGGCCATCTGCCGCTGCTGGAAAATGTCAGCAACCTTTATGTTGAACTGAAACTGGTGGAAGACCAGCTGGCGCACCTGCAGCAAAGTACAAACGAGCAGAACGATCGCCTCGACCTGCTTCGCTTCCAGACCCGGGAACTCGACGCACTGGCGTTGGAAGACAACGAATACCAGGAACTAAGCAGCAAACACAAACGCATGGCCAATGCGGAAAAACTGTTCACCACAGTGGAATCCTCTATTCACCAGCTCAGCGAAGACGAAACCAGCAATATACAGTCAGCCCTGTCTCGAATTATTGATGGCATCAATGAAATCGCCGATGTCGATGACAGCCTGAATCCGGTTGCCGACATGCTGCAGGAAGCCCTGGTACAGATCGAGGAAAGCGTCTCAGAACTGCAGGCCTACCGCGACCGCATAGAACTGGACCCGAATGAACTGGCGCACATCGAACAGCGCCTTTCCGATATTCTCGACCTGGCGCGCAAGCACCGTGTTGAACCCGAAACCCTGGCTGAACTGCAGGCAAAACTGCAACAGGAACTCGACGACATCGATCATGCCGATGAGCGCCTGGAAGAGCTCAAGCGCGAACAGCAACAACTCGAAGAAAAATACCTTGCCGCCTGCAACAAGCTCAGCGCCAGCCGCAAAAAAGCCGCAAACAAAATGAACAAGGCGATCACACAGTCCATGCAGACGCTGGGCATGAGTGGCGGCAAATTTGAAATAAAACTGGATAAATCAGATAAAACACGCTCGGCTTACGGCCTGGATAAAATCGAATTCACCGTCACCGCCAATGCCGGCCAGCCCTGCAAGCCGCTGGCCAGGGTCGCCTCCGGCGGCGAACTGGCCCGTATCAGCCTGGCCATCCAGATGATTATCGCCAATAACAGCAAGATCCCTTCCCTTATCTTCGACGAAGTCGACAGCGGCGTCGGCGGCGGCATCGCCGAAATCGTCGGCCAGCACCTGCGCACCCTGGGCAGCAATAAAAACGGTCGTGGCAACCAGGTTATCTGTATTACCCACCTGCCCCAGGTCGCCTCACAGGCCCACCAGCACCTGCGCGTGGAAAAACAGACCGAGAAAAACCAGACCAGAAGCCGCGTCATCCCGCTGGACGATGAACAACGTCGCCAGGAAATCGCCCGCATGCTAAGCGGCGTGGAAATTACCGAGCAAAGCCTGGCGCATGCTGATGAAATGATTGAGCGTGCGCAGTCGATTTAGTTTTTCTGAACCGGGGAACCTCTGATTAATAACGATCGACTTCGCTACGCTGCGCTCAAAATGACATTAATCACAGGTTCCCTGGCTCCAGACTAAAAGTAAAATAAAATTCCTGCACATAAAAAAACGGCTCCCTCAGGAGCCGTTTTTCTGACAATGACTAGTTATGTTTCTTTTTTCTGCTGAAGCCAACTGCAACAAGCCCCAGGCTCAATAATGCAAGAAGTGATGGTTCGGGAACAGAAGTAGCGTCGGTAAGCACAATATTATCAAAAAAGGCATTACCCGCAACCGCATCAGAACCGACAAAGTCTTCAATCATTACATGTATCGGATTAAACACACTGGTAAAGGTAAATGAATATGTTTGCCAGCTATTATCGCCAATCAGGATACGGTCGGTAACAGGGTTGGCAAGATTATCCTGCCAGAGGGTCGTACCTGTATAGTCAGTATCGGAACCGGCGAGCCAGACATGTGAACCAGGAGTGCTTTGGCTGTAACCAATAAAGCCCCCTGAATTATTATTGTCACCGTAGTAATCAAAGGTAAGAGTAAACATACTACTATTTGATGAAAACAGAGCATCAGTAGAAAAGATATCACCGGCTGAATTTAAAGCTGAAAAACTCAGCACCTGGTTTGTACCACCTGTTGGGTCGTCAACAATCTGCGCATTCCCCGCGGTCCACTGAGATAATCCTGACTCGAAATCTTCAGAGAACAGAATAGTCGCTTGTGCTAACGCAGTAAAGCCGCATAGTGATGCTGATAAGACAGGTACAAGTAGTTTTTTTATTTTCATATTGATCCCCAGGTTGTTTTATATTTTTATATCAATATCAGCTGCATGATCATTATTGTGACATTGCAACGTCTTGTTTACTTTTATTTCTAGCAATATGTATGCCACGTAGTAATAATTCTGTTTTAGGCTTAAAGTACAATAAGTTACGAAGTTAATTATTGTATTAATGTTTCCTTATATGTAAAAAATCCTGTAAAACACAGACCTGTTCACAATGAATTCGTCACAATATTTTACAGTATGGTAATTTCAGTAATAATTACTCCTCTTGTAGCTACCCCAGAAACTCCCCTTCTCAACATGTTCCCTGTCAATGAACTGCCGAGTTTCTGCTTTCATTCTCACTACCGGCAATGTGTACACCCGAGTTGATGCTGTATACCGATTTCAGGATAACGCCTGATGCAGCCGGGTGCTCAGTGAGCTTTCAAGTACGGATACCCGTCGACTAGTGGCGGCAGTGCTGGCATTAAGAGTATCAGTCGCCCCTTTAAAGCTGCCGG
>DRLE01000018.1 GCA_011051475.1 Gammaproteobacteria bacterium | reverse complement strand
TGACCTTTTCCGACCCCTTCGTGGTCGAGCATTTCAGGGACGGTTTCAGCGAAACCATTGGCGACGGCATTAACCTGCTGTTCTGCAACGAGGCGGAAGCCATGAGCTATACCGGCAAGGACAGCGTGGAAGACGCGGTTGAAAGCATCAAGACCTTTGCCGAAACCTTTGCCATTACCCTGGGCGCGAAAGGCGCGGTGGTCTATGACGGCAATGACCTTATCGAGATCGCCCCCAACCCGGTCAAAGCCATCGACACCAATGGCGCCGGCGACCTGTTTGCCGGCGCCTTTATGTACGGCCTGACCCACGGCATGGATTTCAGACAGGCCGGCGAGCTGGCGAGCAAGGCTTCGTCGATTATTGTCAGCCAGTTCGGGCCGCGGTTGAAGCTGGAGCAGTATCAGGCGCTGGTTTAGACAGTTATTATTTTTTTGCCGCGAAGAACGCGAAAGGCGCGAAAAAAGCTAAAAGCTTTATTCGCGGCAGAAATACTTTTATCAGGCACGCCCCGCTTCGGTCGTATGGTTGGCAAAACCGGAACCGGCCTCGGCGTAGATATTGAATACCGAATCCACACCGGCTTGCTTCAGCATTTCCAGGCTCTCCTTGTTCTTCACGGCCGCAGCGATACGACCCTGGTAGCCTGCGCTCTTGATGATTTTCACCGCATCCAGCAGTTCTTTTTCATTGGGCATATCCAGCATAATCAGCTCGACGGAACCGGGTTTCAGGCGCTCCCAGAAATCATAGTCGGTGGCATCACCGATAATGACATGACGCCCGGCCTCAAGCTGTTTCTTCACCACCTCCCTGTCAGAATCGATCCCCAGCAGGCGGTCGCCGTATTTCTCCTTCAGCGTGTCGTAGACGCCGCTGCCAACGCGACCCATGCCGAAGATCAGCACCTTGGCCTCACCCACATCGATGGGCCGGTCGTCATCCAGGCGCTCGATGCGCTCGAAGCGGCTGAGCCGTTCTTCCAGGCGGGCATATAGCTGGTGGGCATAGCTATTGGCCACGGAGGCCAAAATAAAGGTCAGCGACAGGGCAATGGCGATAATCACCAGCCACTGGCTGTCCATCCAGCCGGCCGACACCGCCATGGCGCCGACGATCAGGCCGAACTCGCTGTAGTTGGACAACGCCAGGCTGGCAAGAAAGCCGGTGCGCACGCGCAGCCTGAAGGCGACCAGCAACAGAAAGAACAGCAGCGACTTGCCGAACATCAGCAGCGCCAGCACCAGTGCGATCAGAATTGCCGTGGTGTCCGGTACGCCGTTGAAACCGATACTGAGAAAAAACGCGACCAGGAAGACCTCCTTGAAGGCCAGCAACGCACGCAGCAGTTCTCCTGAGCGCTTGCAGCCGGACAGCAGCACACCGAAGGCCAGTGCGCCGAGGTCAGCCTTGACCCCTACGGCCTCAAACAATGTAGCGCCGCCCAGCGCCAGGGCGATACCGGCGAGAATCAGCAACTCATCCGAGCGCGCCATGACCACCAGCTTCATCAGCAGCGGGCGCAGCGGAATCAGCAGCACCAGCAGCACTGCCCAGATGGATGGCGCCTTGCCGGTGGCCGCGGCGATAAATACCACGGCAAACAGGTCCTGCATAATCAGGATGCCGATGGCAATCTTGCCGTGCAGGGAATACATCTCCCCCTTTTCCTCAAGCACCTTGACGGCAAACACGGTGCTGGAAAAGCTCAGGGCAAAGGCGATCAGCGCGGTTTCAAACAGGCTGAGGCCGGTAAGATACTGCACGCCCAGTACACCCAGACCCATAATCATGGCGCTGAAACTGATAATGGTGAGCATGACATGCAGGCTGGCCACGCCCCAGATTTCCCGGCGCAGCAGGTCGCGCACATTCAGCTTGAGACCGATACTGAACAGCAGCAGGGTAACGCCGATATCGGCCACCGCGCGCAGGGTGTCGCCGATTTCCATGCCGGCACTGCTGAGTACAAAACCCGCCGCCAGGTAGCCCACCATGGGCGGCAGGGAGACAAAGCTGGCCACCATACCGAAAGCCAGCGCCAGCAGCACCCAGCTGATATCGGTAAAATGTACGGCAAGCAGGCTTAAATCCATAAGGGTATGTTCTTGTTAAAACTTAAGGGAGTCTAAAACGCTTTCATAAAAAAGTCTTGCTATACTTTGATAACCCGGCTGCCTTGCCTGGCATATCCATGACATGTCTATGAAAGCGATAACGAAACAACTGCTGCTCCCGCTGTCCGTCACCGTCCTCTGCGGCAGCCTGGTTTGCATTCCTGCCCTGGCGGGAGAGCGCACCGGTGTTTCAAAACGCATTGAAGTCTATGATGTCAGCCAGCAATATTACGACACCCGATATGGGGACACCCTGAGCGAAATTCTATGGCAGCTGCTGCCCAACAACCCGGGCAAGCACGCTGCCCTGCAGCAGGAAATTATCCGGCTGAACCCGCAGGCCTTTATCAACGGCAACCCCGACCGCCTGCTGGCCGGCAAACGCCTGTACCTGCCCGGTTACCTGCAAAAACCGGACAACCGGGTGGATTCCGGGCGGTATATTATCGAGAGCTATTCCTGGGGCAATATCAAACGACCTCGATAACGTTTAGCCTCAAAGGGCGAAAAAAAGCTTTTTTTACCACAGAGAGCACAGAGGACACAGAGCTATTTATTAAAAGTAAAAACTCTGTGTCCTCTGTGCTCTCTGTGGTGAATAATAATGTTTTGTTTGCGTCTTTTGCGGCAAACATAAAAAAACCTACAACAGCCCCCGCTCGGCAAACGACACCACTTCATCCCCCACCACAAAATGATCCAGTACCCGGATATCGACCAGCGCCAGGGCTTCTTTCAAGCGCTGCGTGATCTGCTCATCGG
>DRLE01000017.1 GCA_011051475.1 Gammaproteobacteria bacterium | reverse complement strand
TCTGCAAAAAGCCATTATTCAGCACCCTGGCGACCAGCAGGCCTCTGGCCATGGGTTGCTTCAGCAGGTCGTTGACGTTGTCGGCATTTTTCTGCAGCATGCCGCCAATGCCGGCAAAATGCGGTTCGTTTTTCTGCAGCAGGTTTTCGATAATGATTTTTACGAAACCTGCCGGCGTAATGAAACCGATATTCTCCGCATCGACCATGACTGCGGTGTTCAGACCGACCACCTTGCCTTCAGCGCTGATGCTGGGGCCGCCGGAATTGCCCGGGTTGATGGCGGCATCGGTGACATAGCGTTCGGTGGTGTACTCGGAACCGGAGATAAAATTGGTGATTTCCCCGCCGGATATATTGGGTTCGACCATGCCCATGGGGTAGCCAATGGCCTTGATCTCCTCGCCGCGTGACAGGCTGGTTCCGTCGCCCAGCTCCAGGTATTCAATATGCCTGAAAGCGAGTTTTTCAAAACGCTGCAATTCGCTGTCGGTCAGTTTTATCAGCGCGACGTCAGGCTCAAGCTTTTTGACCAGACCGATTACCTCGGCATCAAACCTTTCCTCGCTGGTCAGCATGGAACTGATCTGCACCTTCGAGGCGTTTCTTACCACATGCGCATTGGTGACAATATGGCCTTCGAGCTTCTTGTAGCGGACAAAAAAGCCGGAACCCAGCCAGTTCCCCGATCGCCTGATGGCGGGATTCATCACGGACTGGATATCTTCTTCAAGGTAGCCTTCCACGTGAATCTGCACCACGCCGCTCATCATTCGGCGTGCGACATGGGTCAGGTCGGGTTTTGGTTTTGACATGCGCTCATTATAAAGGCAACACCGGGTAACATAAACAGCGCATCGCTGTCTTGCAGCAGCGTATCCTGAGGTATGTCCTGTGACGGGGGAGAGCGGTTGCTTATATCAGGTCGTGCCGGATGGCATAGCCGATGGCTTCCGCCCGGCTATGCACCCTCAGTTTTTTATAGATATTCTTGAAATGATTACGCACGGTCGACTGGCTGATGCACAGCTGGCCGGCGATATCACGGGTTCTGTTGCCTTCGCTGGCCAGGCGCAGGATGCCGGATTCACGGCTTGTCAGGTTTTTTGTAGCGAAATCATTGTTGTCAACAGCGCATGATGTGTTTGCAAGTCGCCTGATCAGGCGCTGACAACTGACCCGGCGCAGGCTGAAAAACACGCTGATATTGCCGCTTTTCTGAGCCAGGGATGCGGGCGTGAAATAAGCGTTGATATTGACCATGACCCTGTTGCCGTTCGACTGCCTGACGATAAGGTCAAAGTCATGGCTCCTGGCCTTTTCACTGCGCTGTTTCGGCACCGGGCAGTTATGGCTGCAGAATTTGCGGTCATGCAGGTCCCTGCCGCAGAGGAGTGAGGAGCAGTGCCTGCCCTTCACCTGTGGAGATGAGTAGCCGAGCAAGCTGTTGCAGGCAGTGTTCCAGAAATGGACATAACCCTGTTTGTCTATACCAAATACTGCGTCACTGGTTTGTTCAAAAATATCAAAAAGTTTATTCATCACGCATATTTCTACGGCCTGTCTGGTGAAATACTCTTTTTAATCAACAAGATGTTGATTGATCAGGCGGCCTTTTGTGGCGTCTGCCGGACAGTTCTCACCAGCGATATTTCATACTAAACCCTTTATTTGTATAAGTAAATACCCTGATTATAAAAGGGCAATTTCATAGTAATGGGCTAGAAAAATGAGCCACCCGGGTCATGTTCATGGCGCGTCAATCACGCGAGTATTTGTCACAGGGATACAGACAAGCTGGCTGGCAATGGCCGAAATGACAAACAAAACGTTCTGCAGGGCGGGACATGTGGAGGATCAGTATGACAATGCAACGCCGAATGTTCCTGAAATTGCTGATTGGAAGCGCGGCATCCGCGGCATCCATGAAAGCCTTTTCACTGAACAGCAACAATCTTCAGATTGTAAATGACCCGTTTAACTATCCTTACCGGAGCTGGGAGGATTTCTACCGAGATGAATGGACCTGGGACAGCGTTGCACGCAGTACCCATAGCCAGAACTGTACCGGTTCCTGCTCCTGGAACGTGTATGTCAAAGACGGCATTATCATGCGTGAAGAGCAGGCGGCGGACTACCCGGACATTGATCCGTCCTATCCGAATATCAACCCTCGCGGTTGCCAGAAAGGCGCCTGCTATGCCGCGGAATATGTCAATGGCGACCGGCGCATCAAGTACCCGTTAATTCGTACCGGTGAGCGTGGTGAGGGCCGGTGGCGCCGCGCCTCATGGGACGAGGCGCTGACACTGATTGCGGACAAGGTTCTCGATACCATCGAAAACCATGGTCCGGATGCGCTGACTTTTTTCAGCCCGATTCCCGCCATGAGTCCGGTGTCTTTTTCTGCGGGTGTACGCCTGTCCCATCTTCTCGGTGGTGTGGTTTGCAGCTTCTATGACTGGTACTGTGATCTGCCGCCGGGCTCGCCGATTACGCTGGGCGAACAGACCGATGTGGCCGAATCCACCGACTGGATGAATGCGAAATACATGATCCTGTGGGGGTCAAATCCGTTACAGACGCGCATCCCCGACGCGCACTTTGTTACCGAGGCCAAGTATCGTGGTTGCAAGGTGCTGGCGATCTATCCCGATTATACTTCCAGTGCCATCCGTGCCGACCAGTGGTTCTCGGTTAATCCCGGCACCGATGCGGCACTGGCGCTGGCCATCTCCC
>DRLE01000016.1 GCA_011051475.1 Gammaproteobacteria bacterium | reverse complement strand
GTATAGCCATGCCATGGGTTTGCCTCTCGGACTGGTTGAATTTGCGGGGATTCGATTCAGGTCGATTCTGGCATAAAGCCTTTTTTGCCGCAAAGGTCGCGACCGAGAGACGCATCAGGGCACCCCGTAGCGCTATAGAAATGTTTGCAGTATTGGTTCATGTCTGACTCCTGCTAGTTGCTTTTGTCGGTAATGCTCCGGCCTATGGTTATTTGAAAACCGTCTGGCCTTCCTTGATGGTTTCCAGCACCTTGATGTCCTTGAGCTTCATCGGGTCGATGCTCAGCGGGTTGTCGGACAGCACCACGAAATCGGCCAGTTTGCCGGGTTCGATACTGCCCTTGATTTTTTCCTCTTTCAGCTGATAAGCCGCATTGATGGTGCTGGCCTTGAGCGCGTCCATGACGCTGATGCGCTCGTTCGGCCCGAGCACATGGCCGCTGCGGGTTACGCGATTGACCGCATTCCAGATCAGAAACAACTGGTCGGCCGGGTGCACCGGCGCGTCGTGATGGATACTGACGCTGAGGCCATGATCGAGCGCCGACCGGACCGGGCACAGGTGCTCGGCCAGTTGTGGACCGAAGGTTTCCTGGCGGTGAAAATCGCCGAAATAGAAAACGTGGGCAATCTGGAAGCTGACCGTGGCGTCAAGACTGGCGACTTTTTCGATCTGATCCTCGTGAAACAGTTGAGCATGAATGATCTGGGTTCGCCGATCCTTGCCGGGGTATTTTTTCTCCGCGCCCTCGATGGCATGGATGGCCTGATCGACAGCGGCATCACCCAGAGCGTGGATATAGGCCTGCCAGCCTTTCTCGTAATAACCGGCCACCATGCGGTCGATATCCTCCTGTTTCGGGAACAGGGGTACGCCGCGGAAATATTTTTCGCCTTCCTTCTGTACATAGTAAGGGTCGCGCAGAAAGGCCGAGCGCCCCGGTGAGCCGCCATCGAGAATCAGTTTGACGCCCGCCAGGCGGAAGTGATTTTTGTACTGGCGGTCTTTCTCGTAATTGGCGAGCAGTTCATCGGCCACCTTGAAGAAGGCCAGTCCGGCCACGTCCAGTTTGAGATCGCCGTCACGTCCCAGGTGGCGGAAGGCATCCACCCATTCCTGATCGAGCACGGCGGCTTCCTGAGCGGTGGTAAAACCGTTCTCCAGATAGTTCTGCTGCGCCATCAGGATACGGCGTTTTTTCTCCTCGTAAGTGGCGCCGAAGATTTTCAGCTTTACCGGAATCGAGGCGGTTTCCTGCAGAATACCGTTGGGCGTTTTGCCGTCCTTCTCCCGCAGAATACGGCCACCTTCCGGATCCGGGGTGTTTTCGTTGATTTTGAACAGTTTCAGCGCCGGCGTATTGAGTACCGTCTGGTGTGTCGAGAAGTGAATCAGCACGATGGGAATATCCTTGCTGACCTTGTCGAGATCGTCCCGTGTGGGGTGACGATGTTCCTTGAGCTGGGTATGGTCATAACCCCAGCCGGCGGCCACACGGCCATCGCCCGGTTTGATCTGGTGTTCCTTTATCCAGTCACGAAAACCCTGCTGGATATCCTCGATGGAGGTAATCGGCCCGGCGGGCGGGTTGCTCATATTGGCCAGCGCCAGCTTGGTGCCGGCCAGCCCCAGATGGCTGTGGCTGTCGATAAAGCCGGGCATCAGGGTTTTGCCCTTGAGGTCGATGGTTTCGGCCTTGCCGCCGGCTTTTTTCATAACCTCGCTTTTCCTGCCAGCGGCCAGAATTTTGCCGTCTTTTACCGCCACCGCTTCGGCCTGTGGCATGGCATCGTTCATGGTGAGGATGACGCCATTGGTATAGACCTTTACGGGGGTGGTGCTGGCCATTACGCTGGTGCTGATCAGCATCAGCAGCGTATAAAACATTGTCATGTGTTTCATGTTTGCTCCCTCCTAGAAATACTGTTCGATACGAAACAGATAGGCCTGTCTGCCACGGGGGTCGAAGCCGCCTTCGCTGGTGTAGCCGCGCAGGTTTTTATCGAAGGGGTAGAATGCCAGCGCCCGCCAGAGCAGCGTCGCTGTGAATCTGCCACCCAGCACGAGACGAAGCTGGCCGCCACCGGCATCCAGGTCGCCCAGTTCGCCCCAGAAATAGCGGGTGTACTGCGGCCAGATATTGATAAAAGCACCGTCCCAGTAATCCAGCTTGATACTCAGCATGGGAGAGAAATTGAGACCGGCGCCGTTATAGTGCTCGAATTTCTTGTCCCAGCTGTTCATTATCATGCCGATGGGGTAGATGTCGATACCGTTACCCAGGGCATAGGCGGGCGAGGCGCCCAGGCCGAGAATATTCTGACCATCGGTGCCGGGTAACGAGCCGGCCAGATTCAGCTGGAAAGAGCTGCCCCAGCCGCGGTAGCCTTTTTCCACTTCATCCATTCTGAACAGGTGGAAATGGCGAATATCCGTTGTTGTCCAGCCATACTTCCGGGTGGCGTTTTGATAGCCATAACCGCCCTCAACGGTAACCATGTCCTTGGCACCCAGGCCAAGGGTCAGGGAATACTGCAGTTCCCTGACATTGCTGTCGTCCACGTATTGCGTGTATTTGGGGCCGGCGCCGATAAAGGTAACGATGCGGGTCGGGTCGGAGGCATCGATTTGTGGCTTTTCATCATTCTGCCCGGCAGCCACAGCCGTGTCGGCGAACAGACTCATGCAGAGCAGTGCCAGCAGAACACGGGGCTTCACTATGCCTGATTGTGCAGGCGCCGGTTCGATAGGTCGTTTGTTAAGAAGCATGATTTTTTCCTGTCATTTAATCGATGAATAATGGATGGTTCCCTTCGATAAAGAACAGAAGCAATCATAAATGTCTGCATGAATAAAAAATATCCGAATACTGCCAACAGGTTTTACAGGTTTATGTGAAGACGCAGGCTGCCCACCCAGCGCCTGTCCTGTTGTACGGGTACAGGGCGAGGTCGGATATACTGCAGATCCAGCATCAACTCCAGGCCCGCCACCAGGTCGAAGCGATACGAGCCTTCGGCCATGCTCTCGCTTTCGTGTGATGAGGCGTCGACCGGCTCGGCCCAGGCAAAGCCCAGGCTCCAGATGCCCTTGTGCGTCCGGTATTCCAGGCCGGTGCTGACGGCGCTCCGGGCATTGACGCCGCCACCGCTGTTATTGACAGCGACATGCAGAAAGGGGATAAGGCGGTCGGTATCGAGCACGGCATTGAACGCCAGCCCGTAACCTTCCTTCGCGCCGGTTTTCTCAATCGGGTCCTTGTGCCAGAGCGT
>DRLE01000015.1 GCA_011051475.1 Gammaproteobacteria bacterium | reverse complement strand
TATTTAGTACGGGTTGAAGCCATGGCGAACCAGAATTCCAATGATAAAACACGCAAGTATTCCTCCATTATTGTCGATGGCGTAGCAAGAGCGCCCAGCCGTGCCATGCTGCACGCGGTCGGTTTCGAAGATGCCGACTTCAAAAAGCCGGAGATCGGCATCGCTTCCACCTGGAGCATGGTGACGCCCTGCAATATGCATATTAACAAGCTGGCCGAGGATGCCGCCCAGGGCGCGGATGAAGCCGGCGCCAAGAGTATTATCTTCAATACCATTACCGTATCCGACGGTATTTCCATGGGCACGCCGGGCATGCGTTACTCGCTGGTCTCGCGCGAAGTGATTGCCGATTCCATTGAAACCGTTGCCGGCGCCCAGGGCTTTGACGGCCTGGTGGCCATTGGTGGCTGTGACAAGAACATGCCCGGCTGCATGATCGGTCTGGCCCGGCTTAACCGCCCGTCGATTTTTGTCTATGGCGGTACCATCAAGCCCGGCGCCAAACACCGCGATATCGTTTCCGTGTTTGAAGCCGTCGGCGGTTATGCCGCCGGCAAGGTCAGTGCCGAAGAATTGAAAGAAGTGGAAGAAACCGCGATTCCGGGTCCGGGTTCCTGCGGCGGCATGTATACCGCCAATACCATGGCCTCGGCCATCGAAGCCATGGGCATGAGCCTGCCCAACAGTTCGGCGCAGGAAGCGGTTTCCCCGGAAAAGAAAAACGACTGCCACCGCGCCGGCGAGGCGGTGAAAAAACTGATCGAGCTGGATATCAAGCCGCGCGATATCATGACCCGCGAGGCTTTCGAGAATGCCATTACCGTGGTGATCGCCCTGGGCGGTTCCACCAATGCGGTACTGCATCTGCTGGCCATGGCGCATGCCGCCGATGTCAAACTGGAGCTGGATGACTTCACCCGTATCGGCAAGAACGTGCCCATGCTGGCCGATCTGAAACCCAGTGGCAAATACCTGATGTCCGAGCTGATCGCCATCGGCGGCATACAGCCGCTGATGAAAACCCTGCTTGAGGCCGGCCTGCTGCACGGCGACTGCATGACCGTTACCGGTAAAACCATGGCGGAAAACCTGGCCGATGTAAAACCCTATCCCGGCGAGCAGGACATTATTCACGCCCTGGACAAGCCGATCAAAAAGGACAGCCACCTGGTCATTATGTACGGCAATATCGCCACCACCGGCGCCGTGGCCAAGATCACCGGCAAGGAGGGTTTGAGCTTTACCGGCAGTGCACGCGTGTTTGAATCCGAGGAGGAAGCGCTGAACGCCATCCTTGATGACACTGTGGTCAAGGGCGATGTGGTGGTTATCCGCCACGAAGGTCCGGTCGGCGGCCCCGGCATGCGTGAAATGCTCAGCCCCACCGGCGCCATTATGGGCAAGGGTCTGGGTAACGATGTGGCCCTGATTACCGACGGGCGTTTCTCCGGCGGCAGCCACGGTTTCGTGGTGGGTCATGTAACGCCGGAGGCGGCCGTGGGTGGTCCGATAGCTATTATCGAAAACGGCGACAGTATTACCATCGATGCCGAAAACCGCACCTTGAATCTGAATATTCCGCAGGAAGAAATCGACGAGCGCCTGAGCAGGTGGACCGCGCCCGCGCCAAAGGAAAACCGCGGCGTGCTGGCCAAATATGCGCGCCTGGTATGTTCGGCCTCGGAAGGCGCGGTGACAGACAAGTTTTAAATCGTCGGCAACGTACCTTATGCCGGCCTACGGTTCATGCACTGATGTAGGCCGGCATAAGCGATAGCATTGCCGGCAAATGGACCTTGCAACTACATCATGGAGGATGTGATGAGCAACTATAAACGATGCTATCTGCCTGACCACAGCTACTTTTTTACCGTGGTAACGGCAAACCGCTGTCCCTTGTTTGCCGAGAAAAACAATGTGGCACTGTTAAGAGCTGCCATTCGTTATGTAAAGACGCGAAAACCTTTTGTTGTCGAGGCCATCTGTGTCTTGCCTGATCATATCCATTGCATCTGGACGCTGACAGAGGATTCGGATTATTCTACTCGCTGGCAAGTGCTGAAAACATACTTTTCTCGTCAATACAGGAGATATTGTCCGCAAATGAAAACGGTTCAGATATGGCAGCCCCGATACTGGGAACATGCTATCCGTAATCAGGGTGATTTCGACAGGCATCTGGATTATATTCATTACAATCCCGTAAAACATGGTTATGTGTCTTCTGCTTGCCAATGGCCGTATAGCAGTTATGGCAGGTATCTGGAAAAAGGGCATTATGACGCTGACTGGGGATGTGTTGAGCCTGCTGGTATTGCCGGGATGGATTTTGAATAGTGGCGGCTTGAATGCCGGCAACGTTCCTTATGCCGGCCTACGGTTCATGCTCTAATGTAGGCCGGTATAAGCGCCAGCGTTGCCGGCAATGAGCCTTACTGGCCTGTGTGGTATAAAATAGCCTTATGAATAAAAGCACTCGCCCGCCGGTCAGCTGTCTGGCCTTTTTTTTAGCCAGCCTGCTGTCGCTCGTTATAGCGGGTCTTGTCTTCAAGACGGTTTTTGTCGCTTACACGCTTTCCCAGTTTCCACAGCAGTCGTTTGCCGATATCGGCTACGCGCTCATCTGGGGCCTGCGTTTCGATCTGGCTGCGGCAGCGGTTTTCAGTTTAATCGCCTGCCTGCTGCTCTGGCTGTTCACTTTTGCCCGCCCGCTGAAATCCCCCTGGACCCTGCTGGCCATTATGCTGCTGGTGCAGGGCTCGCTGCAGATCGGCGATACGGTTTACTTTGTTGAAGCCGGGCGGCATGTCAGTTATGAAATGCGCGATGCCCTGGCCGATGCCTCCGGCCTGTTTATGACCGCGGTTACCAAACATGCACTTTTCCTTGTTGTATCCTGCCTGCTTCTGATTGTGCTGAGCCTTGTGCTGGTAAAAGCTGCGCAAAAACTGGAGGCTGTGTTCAGGGGCGTATCCTTCGTGCCGGCATTCAAGGGTCAGGGCATTGCCGAGTTTTTTCTGATACTGTTTCTGGCCG
>DRLE01000014.1 GCA_011051475.1 Gammaproteobacteria bacterium | reverse complement strand
GAAATCAGCGAGCGCCTGGGCATTCCCTTTATCTACAAATCATCCTTTGACAAGGCCAACCGTTCATCCGGCAGCAGCTTTCGCGGCCCCGGCCTGGAAGAGGGCCTGCGCATCCTGCAGAAAGTGAAAGTCGAGGTTGGCGTGCCGGTACTGACCGATGTGCATGAAGACACGCCCATGGACGAAGTGGCCTCGGTGGTTGATGTATTGCAGACCCCGGCCTTTCTCTGCCGGCAGACCAATTTTATCCAGAAGGTCGCCGCCACCGGCAAGCCGGTGAATATCAAGAAAGGCCAGTTTCTGGCCCCCGGTGATATGAAAAACGTTATCGACAAGGCGCGCGCTACCGGCAATGACCAGGTTATGGCCTGTGAGCGCGGCGTATCCTTCGGCTATAACAATCTGGTGTCCGATATGCGCGCGCTGGCGATTATGCGCGAGTGCAACTGCCCGGTGGTTTATGACGGCACCCACTCGGTGCAGCTGCCCGGCGGCCAGGGTACATCCTCCGGCGGTCAGCGCGAACACATCCCGGTACTGGCGCGCGCGGCGGTTGCCGCCGGCATAGCCGGCCTGTTTATGGAAACCCATCCGGATCCGGCCAATGCCCTGAGCGACGGCCCCAATGCCTGGCCGCTGGATCAGATGGAGTCGCTGCTGGCCGTCCTGATGCAGATAGACGCCACGGTGAAAAGCAACAAAATGCACGAGCTCGATATGATGTAAAGCCATCGTCATTGCGAGGCGCGACAGCGACGCGGCAATCGCGTAAGGCAGATGCCTTGACCCGGTTGCTACGCTGGTGAAGACACAAGTCAGACATACAATTTAAATTAAAACTTAAAACATACAACTTTTTATTCAGGAACAACCATGTCCAATATTACAAAAATCCATGCCCGCGAAATTCTTGACTCCCGCGGCAACCCGACCCTTGAAGCAGAAGTGACCCTGGAAAGCGGCGCCTTTGGCCGTGCCGCCGTGCCATCGGGCGCCTCCACCGGCGTGCGTGAAGCGCTGGAGCTGCGTGACGGTGATAAATCCCGCTATATGGGTAAAGGAGTGACGAAAGCCGTAAACAACGTCAACACCGAAATCAGCGACGCCCTGGTGGGTATGGATGGCCAGGACCAGCGGGCACTCGACAATAAAATGATCGAGCTGGACGGTACCGAAACCAAGGAACGCCTGGGCGCCAATGCGCTGCTGGCCGTTTCCCTGGCGGCGGCCCATGCAGCTGCCGACGAGAAGAACGAAGCCCTGTATGTGCACCTGGGCAGTGGCAGCTACACCATGCCGGTGCCGATGATGAATATTATCAATGGCGGTGAGCATGCCGATAACAGTGTTGACCTGCAGGAATTCATGATTCTGCCGGCAGGCGCGCCCAGCTTCAAGGAAGCCCTGCGCTACGGCGCCGAGGTTTTCCACACTCTGCGCGGCGTACTTCATGATCGCGGCATGACCACCACCGTGGGCGACGAGGGCGGTTTTGCACCCAACCTGTCATCCAATGAAGAAGCCATTGAAGTCATCCTCGAAGCCATCGACAAGGCCGGTTACAAGGCCGGTGAAGACATCTACCTGGGTCTGGATGCGGCCAGCTCCGAGTTCTACAAGGACGGTGTCTATACCCTGGGCTCTGAAGGCAAAAGCTTCAATTCCGAGGAATTTACCGACTATCTGGCCGGCTGGTGCGAGAAGTACCCGATTATCAGTGTCGAGGACGGCCTTGATGAAGGCGACTGGGACGGCTGGGCCTATATGACAAAACAGCTGGGCGACAAGGTACAGCTGGTGGGCGATGACCTGTTCGTGACCAATACCAAAATTTTCAGGGAAGGCATCGACAAGGGCATTGCCAATTCCATCCTGATCAAGCTGAACCAGATCGGCACCCTCAGTGAAACCCTGGATGCCATCAATATGGCGCATGAGGCCGGTTACACCACGGTTATCTCACACCGTAGCGGTGAAACCGAGGACAGCACCATTGCCGACCTGGCCGTGGCCACCAATGCCGGCCAGATCAAGACCGGTTCACTGTCACGTTCCGACCGCATTGCCAAGTACAACCAGCTGCTGCGCATCGAGGAAGCTCTGGGCGACAAGGCTGTCTATGCCGGAAAATCAGCGTTTAAACACCTGAGCTAGGCTGTTTTCGCGTTTCACTGTCAGTGAAAACCCTTGCCTTTGTTCTGCTGTTATTGCTGGTATGGCTGCAATATAAAATCTGGCTGCAGGACGGGGGCATACCCGAAGTGCTGCAACTGCAGGACGAAGTGGCCGTTGTTAAAACCGACGTTAAACAGCTGCGCGAGCGTAATGCCTCGCTGGACGCCGAAGTACAGGACCTGAAAAAGGGCCTGGACGCCATTGAAGAACGCGCCCGCAGTGAACTGGGCATGATCAAGGAAGGCGAGGTTTATTATCAGGTGATAGAGCGTGATAAAAAAGATATATCCGCAAATGAACGCAAATGAACGCAAATGTTTTTCAGCCGTTTTCGCAAAATACAGTGTGGGATGTGTGCTGCGCCTGTGTAAATATCTACCCGGATGCGCAAGGCTCCTCCCTACACGTGTTCCAGTATCTGATGATTAGCGTTCATTTGCGTTCATTTGCGGAATAAAACACATGCCTTCCAGCAATCGTTCTTCCACAAAATATCAGCCGCAACATCAAATCTGGGCCATTCTGCCCGCCGCCGGCATTGGCAAACGTATGCAGTCGGCCATTCCCAAGCAGTATCTTGATCTTAATGGCCGGCCGGTGCTGGCGCATACCATCGATGCCTTGCTGAAAAACCCTTATATCAGCGGCCTGGTGATTGCCCTGCAGGACGATGACGCCTACTGGGATGATATTGCTATTTATTCAGACAAACCCGTGCTGCGCGCCCCCGGTGGCGCAGAGCGTGCCGACTCGGTGCTGAGCGCGCTGGATACCCTGCTGGCCAGCGAACGGTTTGATGCAGAGCATGACTGGGTCATGGTGCATGATGCCGTGCGCCCCTGTCTGCGTCAGAGCGATATCGACAAACTGGTGCAGGTCGTGGCGGAAAATCCTGCCGGCGGCCTGCTGGCATTGCCGGTACGCGATACCATGAAGCGCCAGAATCCCTCAGTGGCAACGGTATCGACGACCGTTGACCGCGATCTGCTCTGGCACGCTCTGACGCCGCAGTATTTTCCCGCAAAGCTGCTTAAAAATGCACTGGCGTCCGCTCTGGCAAAACAGCTGGCAGTAACCGATGAGTCTTCCGCCATGGAAATGGCCGGTTACTGCCCGATGCTGGTCAGCGGTTATGAGGACAATATCAAGATTACGCGCCCTGACGATCTGCGTCTGGCCGGCCTGTATCTGCAGGCGCGAGAGACCGAGGAAAGCCAATGACAGAACAACAGCTACCCGTATACCGTATTGGTCATGGTTATGATGTGCATCGATTTGGTGAGGGTGACCATATAGTCCTTGGTGGTGTCAGGATCGCGCACAGTCATGGTTTTATTGCGCATTCGGACGGCGATGTTCTGATTCATGCGCTGTGTGATGCCCTGCTGGGCAGTATTGCCGCCGGTGATATCGGCCGGCACTTCCCTGACACCGATGCGCAGTATAAAAATATCGACAGTCGCATATTGCTGCAGCAGTGTTATGACATGTTGAAGAAGCAGCATTACCGTATTGCCAATATCGATACCACCATTGTTGCCCAGTCGCCAAAAATGGCGCCGCATATAAGTGCCATGCGGGAGAATATTGCAAACGTTCTGTCGCTTGATACGCAGCTGGTCAACGTAAAAGCGACCACTACCGAGCAGCTGGGCTTTGCCGGCCGGCAGGAAGGGATTGCTGTTCATGCTGTTGTTATGGTTTACAGAAAGCTGTCATAACTGGTCAAATATTATCGTCCTGCGGATGCTCATGGGTCATTTTTGCTATAAATACAGTAATAAATGCAATTTTTTTAACAAAATCTATTTACATTGTTTGTTAATAGTTATAAAACAGCACCACAGTTTTAATCATCCATCGACGGTATAACAAAACTGTTAAGCAGATAAGCATTCAGGAAGTCATTCAGGGAATAATTTTTATGTTTATCCGTCAGCTTTTTCCCGACAGAAAAAGCGCCGGCTAGACTGATTCATTAAAGAATCAATATAACTAACACTGTAATCATTCAATTAAAACCATCAAAGGGCAATCAGATAATGGCAACAGCTAAAAAGAAAGTCACTAAAAAGAAAGTTTCCAAAAAGAAAGTAAGCAAGAAAACAGTCAAGAAAGCAGCAGCACCAGCAAAGAAGGTCAAGGCAATTAAAGACGCTTATACCAAGTCAGCCTTGTACGCGCACATCGCCGAAGATACCGGTCTGGCTCGCAAGGACGTTGCCAAGGTTTTCGATTCACTCGGTGACATTATTGAAGGCCATGTTAAAAGCCGTGGCGCCGGCGAATTCAAGATTCCCGGCCTGCTGAAAATCAAGGTCAACAAGAAACCGGCTACCAAGGCCAGAAAGAACGTACCGAATCCATTCCGCCCCGGCGAGTTTATGGATGTTGCTGCCAAGCCGGCACGCAAGGTCGTTAAAATTCTGCCTTTAAAAGCACTGAAAGATATGGCGGCCAAGTAAAGCCACCGGGTAAAACCTTACGGTTTTATTAAGAAGACCCTGTAAGACAATGTTTTACAGGGTTTTTTTATACAAGAAATAAATTTATGAAAGATCAGAAACTGCTTTATCTGCACGGTTTTAACAGCTCACCACAGTCACACAAGGCGCAGCTGGTCAGTCAGTACATGCAGGCGCATGGCTGTCATGAGCAACTGATCTGCCCACACATTCCGCATATACCCGGTGAGGCACAGTCGTTTCTCGAGCAGCTTGCAGAAACCAGCCTGCAGGATGCAAACCTGAGTTATGTCGGCAGTTCACTGGGCGGCTATTACGCGGTTTATCTGGCGGAAAAATACGGCGGTCGCGCGGTACTGATCAATCCTTCGGTCAAGCCCTATGAAACCCTGATGGCTCACCTGGGTACAAACAAATTTTATTTTGACGAGGGTTGCTGGGAGTTTAATGAAAGTCATATCGAGCAGTTAAAGGCCATGGATGTACCGGTGATCAAACACCCGGAAAATTATATGGTGTTACTGCAAACCGGTGATGAAACCCTGGACTATCGTCAGGCAGCGGAAAAATTCAGCCACAGTCAGTGTATTATTGAGGATGGCGGCAGTCATGCCTTTGATGGTCTGGAACGCTTTCTGCCGCAGATTATGAAATTCTGTAACATAGACTGTAAACACGAAGCCGACCATAAACACTAAGCGAATCGATAACAGAACATGACACTTGGCCCTCTGATGGTCGACCTGGTCGGAACCACGATCAGCGACGCTGAAAAAGATCTTCTGCTTAAGCCCGAAGTCGGCGGCGTTATCCTGTTTACCCGCAACTATGAATCGGTAGAACAGATAACGGCGCTGGTTGCAGACATTCACGCCCTGCGTGACCCGCATCTGCTGGTTGCGGTAGATCACGAAGGCGGCAGGGTGCAGCGTTTTCATGCCGGTTTCAGCCGCATACCGCCGGCGGCCAGCTATGCGCGTGCGGCAGGCGGCAATATCGAACAGGCCAGGGAACTGGCGGAAAATGCCGGCTGGCTGATGGCGGTCGAACTGCGCGCCTGCGGTATCGACTTCAGTTTTGCGCCCGTGCTGGACCTGGCGCACGGTCTCAGCGGCGTTATCGGCGACCGCGCCTTTCACAGCAAGCCAAAAACCGTTGCGCGCCTGGCCTTTGCCTATATGCACGGTATGAACCGCGCCGGCATGCAGGCCGTGGGCAAGCATTTTCCCGGCCACGGTGGTGTGGTCGAGGATTCCCACGTGGCCATGCCGGTAGACCACCGTGAGCTCGATGAACTGCTGCAAACGGATATACAGCCTTTTGCCTATATGATTGAAAACAGCCTGGCCGCGATTATGCCCGCGCATGTTATTTATGACCGGGTCGATCCCCGGCCGGCCGGTTACTCGGAATTCTGGATCCAGAGCATTCTGCGCCAGCGTTTCAACTTCCAGGGTGTGGTTTTCAGTGACGACCTGTCCATGGAGGCGGCCGGCATAGCCGGTGGCTATGGCGAGCGCGCCGAGGCTGCGCTGCAGGCGGGCTGTGATATGGCGCTGGTGTGCAACCACCCCGAAGGCGCGCTGGAAGCGGCGGACTCTATCAAGGGCTATCTGAACCCGGCCTCGCAGCTGCGCCTGGTGAAAATGCATGGGAAAAAGCCGGTGGACTGGCGTACACTGAAGCAGAATAGAGAGTGGCAGCGTGTGTCCGCGCAGATAACGGCGCTGAATGATTCGCCGGAGCTGGAGATGGACGTTTGAGCGCCTTTGGCGCAGTGAATAGTGAATAACGAATAACGAATAGTGAAGGTGTCGGTGTATTTGCGAGCAAAGCAATCTCGTTTTCGACCAGCCTGACCAGATTGCTTCGCTTTGCTCGCAATGACGATTTTGTGTATATGCTAATGGTGGATAATGAGTAAAAAGAAATTATTGATTGTAATGGCCAATTCCGATCCGGGGCAGCCGGAGAGCTGTTATGCGCCTTTGTTTCAGGCGACCATTGCGGCGGCGCTGTCGCATGAGGTTGAGGTTGTGTTTACCGGTATTTCGGGCAGGCTGGCGCTTGCCGGGGTTGCCGAGACGGTTGAGGTTAATCTGGAGACGCATCGCACTGTCTACGATATTATCCACGAAGCGCATGCCGCCGGTGTGGCTTTCAAGGCCTGTAATACCTCACTGGCAATGGCGGCCGAGGAACTGATTGAAGAGGTTGAGGAAAGAGTCGGTGCGGCCTATGTGATCGATGAAGCCATGGATGACAATACACTGACCTTTACCTACTAGCTGTACTATGAATGACATCAGGCTGCCGGCTAACTGCCGGCAGATATACAGCTTCGGACAGATTTCTGCCGCCCTCGACAGGCTTGCGGAAAAACTGAACGTGCAACTGCAAGGCGAGAGTCCGGTTACGCTGACGGTAATGCAGGGCGGCCTGATATTCGCCGGGCAGCTGATTCCCAGGCTCAACTGCATGCTGGAAATCGACTATATTCATGCCACGCGTTATAACAATGGTACACGCGGCAGCGCCATTGAATGGAAGGCAGAGCCCGCCAGCAGCCTGCAGGGCCGTACGGTGCTGATCCTTGATGATATTCTTGATGAAGGCGAAACCCTGAAGGCCATTATTGATTACTGTCAAAAGCAGGGCGCAAGCCGTATATTAAGCGCGGTACTGTTGAAAAAACTGCACGGGCGCTGTGTCGATCACAGTCTGACCGACAATATCGCCCTGACCGTGGAGGACGCCTATGTTTTCGGCTTCGGTATGGATTATAAGGGGCAGTACCGCCAGCTCGACGGGATCTATGCCCTTGAAGAGTAAGCACTGCAGAATAAGCACTGCAGCAGTGCCCGGGTGAAATAAGGAGCAGGGACTCACATTATGAAACTGGCCATTATCGGCGGCAGCCTGTGCAGCAGTCTGCCGCAACTGGAAGCCGCGCAGAGCGAAGCGATACGTACGCCCTATGGCGAGGCTTCCGCAGAATTTATCTCAGGTCGTATTGGCGCGCTGGATGTGGTTTATCTCAATCGTCACGGTAACGGCCACCAGTTCGCCCCGCACCAGATCAACTATCGCGCCAATCTGTTTGCCCTGAAGCTGCTGGAGGTTAGCGATATTATTGCCGTAGCTGCCGTCCGTGGTATTACCGAAGCCATGTCGCCGATGAAAATCGCCATTGCCGATCAGATTATCGATTATACCCACGGGCGCGCGCAAACCTATAATGACATCAAGGATGACTCGGTCAACCATATTGATTTCAGCTGGCCCTTTGACGAGAG
>DRLE01000013.1 GCA_011051475.1 Gammaproteobacteria bacterium | reverse complement strand
TTCGACTTTATCATTACCGGCGAGGTCATGGGCCAGCGCCCGATGTCGCAGCGCAAGGACCTGCTGCCGGTGGTGGTGCGCGAGTCCGGCGCCGACGACCGCCTGCTGCGCCCGCTGTGCGCGAAAAACCTGGCGCCCACCCTGCCCGAACGCGAGGGCTGGGTCGACCGCGAAAAACTGCTCGACTTCAGCGGCCGCAACCGCAAGCCGCAGATGGCACTGGCCAAACAGTTCGGTTTCGAGGACTACGCCACCCCTGCCGGCGGCTGCTGCTTCCTTACCGACAAGAACTACTCCGACAAGCTGGTCGACCTGTGGCAGGCACGCAATAAAAAGGATTACGAACTGGACGACATCATGCTGCTCAAGGTCGGCCGTCACCTGCGCCCGGCACCGCACTACAAGCTGATCGTCAGCCGCGAGGAAGGCGAAAACAATTTTCTGCAGGGCTACAAGAAACAGTTCGCCTTTATCGAGATCAAGAGCCATAATGGCCCGCTGACCCTGGTCGATGGCGAGCTCACAGATGAAGAGTTCCAGTACGCAGCGCGCATTGCCGCGCGCTTTTCACAGGGGCGTGATGCCGACAGCGTGACCATCAAGGCCACCCGCAGGGACGGCAGCGAGATGGATTTTGATATCAAACCCATGCCGGCTTCTGAAATCAGGCAGGAATGGTATATATAGGAGCAGCATGGATAGACATGACGCATGCCTGCGGTTTTACTCATACCCGAAATGGCCATTGAAACGTTCGCGCTTTTTTGCGTCCTTCGCGGCAAAAAAAACAGACCACTGATGATGAACCAATACACACTAGACGCCCGCAATACCCTCTGCCCGATGCCGGTCATCAAAACCCAGAACAGAATTGCCGAGCTGAAACCCGGCGACGAGCTGGAGGTGATCTGCACCGATCCGGGCGCACTGAATGATATACCTGCATGGTGCCGGATTAACGGCCACCAGGTACTGGAAAGCCGGGACGAGGGCAACGAGCAGATAATTGTTGTTCGCGTCGGCGGCACGGAATGAATGCGCCTGCCAGGCGGTCTTAAGGCATTAGTGACGGGTTGCTACCGGCTCGAGAAAACGGTTTGATATAAAGGACTCGCCCCCGCTGCGAAACCTGACGACAGAGATGCCGCGCGCGCTGACCTTCTTGATGTCAACGATCTGGCCGGTATGCTTGATGATTGCCTGCTCCCCTGCCCGCAGGGTATCGATTTGGTCTTTCTGACATTCCAGTTGCTCTAAAATCTTCATTCCGCTTTCCTTTTTCGATTCGCAATTATTGTGACAATATTCTGCCACAGCAGTTACTACCGCAATGCTAAATCTATCACATTTTTTTCATCATCACTCACACCGTCACGCTCTGGCAGACAAACGGTTGTTTACACACTATTAACGGCAACCAATGCAGACCGGCGACCGTTTTCACTCATGGCAGTGATATGCTCATCCCCGCTCGGCACGCCAGTAGTCACGCCAGCGATTGATAAAACCCGCAATCTCCTCGGCACTGTTGATATTGAGCAAGGGCAGGCCTGAAGTGTCTATTTTTTCATCGCTGGCCACGGCAATGACAGAGCCGTCATGCGGAAAAACCGGTTCCCGCCCCGTCGAAGGGCGATGCAGTTCAATCTTGTCAAACGGCAGATGACGGAAGCCTTCGACCAGCACCAGGTCAAGATTAGCCAGGTCCAGCTGTTTTACCAGCGCACTCAGGGGCAGCGCGGCAGGCGACTCATACTCGGTAATCAACGCGCTACGTTTCTCTGAGGCCAGCAGCATCTGGCTGGCGCCGGCCTTGCGCAGTTCATAGCTGTCCTTGCCGGGAACATCGATCTCAAAATCGTGATGGGTCTGCTTGATCATGCCGATACGCAGGCCCTGCAGACGCAGCAGGGGAAGCAGCTTGACCAGCAGCGTGGTCTTGCCGGTGCCTGACCAGGCGGCAAAGCCCAGCACCGGTATGTCGAAACGCAGCGGCCTGATGGCGGCACTGCCCTTGTTTTCTTCAGTGTTTTCCATGAAAGATAAGCCGTCCTATATAACCCGAGCGTAATAAATAGCCTTTAACAAGACTGTCGTAATCCTCTTTGATGCCGCGACTTAAAATCGTCCACGACACATATACCGCCGGCACCAGCAGAAACAGCACCATCCAGATCGAGGCATCCGGAATGGAGTAGGCCGCCAGCGCCAGCAGGTACAGCGGCCAGCTGAACAGCAGGCCGCGCAGCACATGTTTCAGCACCAGCACCAGCGCGGCCACGGCGCGATGGTAACGCTGCTTGCGTGAATTATATACCGCCATAAAAATGCCGCGCTCAAAATCGTTCCTGATTTCGTCCAGTCGTTTTGAGCTGTATTGTGCCATGTTAAAAACTGTTTTTTGCCGCGAAGAACGCAAAGGGCGCAAAAAAAGCAAACTCGTATAGAGACATCTTAGGGCCAGTTAATTCTAAGGAACTTCTGATAAACGCTATTTTTGTCATCCTGAGCGAAACGAAGTGGAGTCGAAGGATCTTATACCACAGATTAATTAACAGGTTATGGAGCACAAGATTTTTCGACTCCACTTCGTTCCGCTCAAAATGACATTAATCAGAGACGCCCTAAACCAAAAGGCTCTAATATTTTTTCCTTGCATCTTTTGCGTTATTCGCGGACCCAAAAAGCTTTTTAATGTATCTCCGGCAAAACCCCGACCTGCGGCATTTTTGCCAGGCCGGTTTCACGCGCATGTTCCTGGAACTTTTTGTTGCGCCAGAAGAACGCGCCGGGCATGGTCGTCGGCATCACCAGCGCGTAGAACAGGGCGCGTCCGGTAATGGCGGTTAATACGATAACGATGGCGCTGGCCGCCCAGAGTACCAGCGCGGCGACATCACCCAGGCTCATACCCATCATAAACAATGTCAGTACAATGGCGCTGGCCAGGCCATAGTTTCTCATCAGGTAGGTATAGCCGAAGGTCGTGGTCTGCTCGAAGTGTGCGGCCGCGCCCTCGCCGCCCTGGCGGATCAGGTCATTCTGGTGGGCATACAGGCCAATGGCCTCCATCACCAGACCGACGAAAATAATCGATGCCATAAACGGCGCCACCTGTGTCCAGCTTTCACCGTTGGCAATCTGCACGGCGGCATAGACCAGGGTCAGCAACAGCGGGCCCAGGGCAAGCATATTGCCATAGAAACTGGTCAGTACCTGCCAGTGGTTCCAGAACGGACGCGCCGGTATGCGGTAGATCCGGTGCATAAAATAGATGGCGGCAATGCCTGACACTACCGCGCCCCAGCCGGTAAAACCGACCAGCAGGCCGAGAATATCCTGCGGCAGCCAGGTGAACAGCTGCGGCAGTCCGGTGAGCAGGGTAAAGGCGCCGAGGAAGTTATAGAACACGGCAATACCGGCCACCTCGCGGCTGACCGGCGAATAGCGCAGGTTATTGAAGGCGCGATAGAAACGGTGCGGCTTGCCCAGGTGCATGGTCGACAGCACCAGCGCCAGGGTCTGTATGCCGATCAGACCGAACAGGAACATGGGCCAGGCCAGCGGGTTCTTTTCCGGGCTTAATGTTTCAAGACCCAGCAGCGGGCCCAGAAACAGCAGAATAAAGGCGCCGATAACCGCCTGTGAGATCAGGGTAAAGATCACCAGCGGGTTTTCCCGTGTGCTCAGTTTTTTAATGTTCCAGCCTTTTTTCGCCTGCTGCCCGCTGACCGTCTCTTCCATCACTTCGGGTTTATAGTCGCCCTCCGCCGTCTTTTTATAGGCCAGTGGCATACTGTCGGTACGGGTCATTTTCTCCGGCAACGGTTTTTTCTGCTGAAAGCGGATATTGGGATGGGTAATGTCCGTGGTCGGGAAACCCGGAATACGGGTTTCCAGGCCATCGCGATTTTCCGGTGTGGTTTCCATAATGCCGAAATCCAGCGCCCCGGCCAGGCAGGCGGAAACACAGGCCGGCTTGAGGCCGATTTCCAGGCGGTCGACACACATATTGCACTTCGACACGCTGCCCTTGGTATGGTCAAGCTGCGGCGCATTGTAGGGACAGACCCAGGTACAGTAGCCGCAACCGAAACAGATATCCGGGTCCTGCAGCACCGCGCCATACTCGGCAAACTTGGTATAGGCCCGCGTCGGACAGCCCTTCAGGCACACCGGATTGTCACAGTGATTGCAGGCCATGGAAATATTCATACGGGTATAGGCCGGATAACTGCCACCCTCGACATAACCCACGGCGCGGAATGCCTGGTGCGGCGGCAGGTCGTTCTTTTCCGAACAGGCCGCCTCGCAGGCGTGACAGGAAATACAGTTATCAGCGGTAAAGTAAAAGCCGTGCTGCTTGTAACGGTTGGGGTTGTCACCCACCCGGCTGTCACCATTGATGTTCAGGCTCTGCCCGCGCAGGGGCGAGTCTTCCGGCACGGTTTCGATGGACTTGCCGTAACGGTTTTTCTCGGGATGATTCACATCACGTAGAAAGGCGTAGGACTGTTCTTTGGGTCGTAGGTACTTGAACATAAATTTCTTTCTAATTTTTTCCGCTAATGAACGCAAATAAACGCAAATTTTTTATCTGTCACCCTGGGCGGAATGTAGTGGAGCTGAAGCATCTGATGCTGCAAAACGCTCCGAGGCATTAGATCCTTCGACTTCGCTCAGGATGACAACTTAAAAAAACATTTGCGTTTATTTGCGTTCATTTGCGGATAAACAATAATCAATAAGCCCGCGCTTCCACGTTAGCCTTCGCCGCCGCCACCTGGTCTTCAATCGGCTCGATTCTTACCGCTGCCTGCTTGTAGGCCGGCTGGCGCGAGTGAGGATCGAGCAGGCCAAGGGAGACGCGGTTGACGCAGTCGTGGAAATGGAACGGGATAAACACCGCGTCGGGGGCGACGCGCTCGGTGCATTGCACCATGACGATGGCGTCGCCGCGGCGCGACACCACGCGCGCGTAGCTGCCGTGTTCGATACCGAGCTCGGCCGCCGCCTTCGGATTCATTTCCATATAGGGCGTGGGCGAGAACTTGTTGGCATTGCCGACCTTGCCGGTGCGGGTGCGGGTATGAAAGTGCTCGACCACGCGACCGGAGTTGAGCCAGAACGGGTATTCCTCGTCGGGGCGCTCGTTATTGTCATTGAACGGCAGCGCCAGTAATTTTGCTTTTCCATCGGGGAACTGGAACACGCCGTCGGTATACAAACGCTGCGAACCTTCGGGCGCGGTTTCATCATTGCAGGGCCATTGTATGCCGCGCTGCGCTTCGATCTTGTCATAGCTCATGCCGGAATAGTCCAGCATACGGCCCTTTGACAACTGCTTGAGTTCGTCGAACACGCCTTCGGCGGTTTCCGGGAAATTCATCTTGCGGCCCTGCTCGAAGCGTTTGGCCATTTCATTGAAAATTTCCAGGTCGGTCTTTGAATCACCGTGCGGCTTGCAGACATTGCGAATCAGATTCACCCGGCGCTCGGTATTGGTAAAGCAGCCTTCCTTCTCCGCCCATACCGCCGCCGGCAGATACACATGCGAGTACTGGTTGGTTTCGACATCACGATAGGCGTCCTGCACCACGAGGAAATCCAGTTTTGCCAGCAGCTTGCGCATCAGCTCGGTATTGGCCATGGAGGTCATCGGGTTGGTGGCGATCAGCCACATGCCGCGGATCTCGCCGCTTTCGATGGCCGGAATAATATCGGTCATAAACATGCCGCGCTTTTCCGGGAAAAAGTCAACATCGATGCCCCAGAACTCGGCGATCTCACTGCGGTCCTTTTCATTCTCCAGCGCGCGGTAACCCGGCAGGCCGGAGCAGGACGACCACTCGCGTGTGCCCATGGCGTTGCACTGACCGGTAATGGACA
>DRLE01000012.1 GCA_011051475.1 Gammaproteobacteria bacterium | reverse complement strand
ACACAATAAAACACAGAACGAACGTAACCGAAAAATTCAACTTCCCGCACAGAGTGCATTCATAATGCCCTGTTCAAACCGCGTTTTCTCCACAAATAGTACAATACCGGAATCAACACCATCGAAACCAGCGGTGCGGTCAGCATGCCGCCAACCAGGGGAATAGCGATAGGCTGCATCACCTCAAGACCGGTGCCGTGGCCCAGCACGATGGGTAACAATCCGCCGATAATGACCGCCACCGTCATGGTCTTGGGGCGAACGCGCAGCAGGGCGCCATTGATGACGGCCTGTTTCAGCTCGGACTCGTTCTTTGGCTGCAAATCCCGGTAGGCCTGGTTGAGATAGACCAGCATGACCACGCCGAATTCGGCCGCCACGCCGGCCAGGGCGATAAAGCCGATGGCCACCGCCACCGACAGATTGAGCTGATAGAGATAGACCAGCCAGATACCGCCCAGCAGGGCAAAGGGCACCGACAGCATGACCAGCAGAGGCTCCACCATGCTGTGAAAACTCAGGTAGAGCATAATAAAGATAATCACCAGGGTCAGCGGGATAATGAACAGCAGCTTGTCGCGCGCGCGCTCGTAGTATTCATACTGCCCGGTCCAGCTCAGGCTGTAGGCCGCGGGCAGTGTTACCTGTCTGGCCACCTCACGCTTGAGATCCTGCACATAGGACGCCAGGTCGCGCCCGCGCATATCGACATACAGCCAGGTACTGAGACGGCCGTTTTCGCTCTTGATCATACTGGGACCGTCGACCAGGCTGATCTCGGCCAGCTCGCCGAGGGCGACATGTTCGCCACGTTCGGTGATCACCGGCAGGTTGATCAGGTCATGCAGCGAATCGCGCAGTTCCCGTGGATAGCGCACATTCACCGGATAGCGCTCGCGCCCTTCCACCGACTCGGTGATATCCATGCCGCCCACGGCGCTGGCGATGATCTCCTGCACATCGGCGATATTCAGCCAGTGCTGCCCGGCATTGTAGCGATCGATACGCACATCGACATAGCGGCCGCCGGCAACGCGTTCGGCAATAACCGAAGTGGTGCCTTCCACAGCACGCACCACCTGCTCGACCCGGGTGGCGATTGTTTCCATGCCGGCCAGGTCCGGGCCGGAAATGCGGATGCCGACCGGCGTCTTGACCCCGGTGGTCAGCATGTCGATGCGTGCGCCGATGGGCATCAGCCAGGCATTGGCCAGGCCCGGCACCTGCACGGTTTCATCCAGCGCCTGCTTGATATCATCGATACTCATGCCCTCGCGCCATTCATCCTGCGGCTTCAGCTGTATGGTGGTTTCAATCATGGTCAGCGGCGCCGGGTCGGTGGCGGTTTCGGCGCGCCCGACCTTGCCGAACACCCGCTCAACCTCGGGCACGGTCTTGATCAGACGGTCTGTCTGCTGCAGCAACTCACGTGCCTTGCCGATGGAAATGCCGGGAAAGGTGGTGGGCATATACAGCAGATCGCCCTCGTTCAACTCGGGCATGAACTCCGAACCGGTGCGGCTCCATGGCCACAGCGCGGTCATGAACAGCAGCAGAGTAACCAGAATGACCTTGCCCGGCGACTGCAGCGCGCGCAGGATAAAGGGTCGATAGACCGCGACGAAAAAACGGTTGACCGGATTGCGGTTTTCATCATGCAGGCGGCCGCGAATCAGGTACACCATCAATACCGGCACCAGGGTAATGGACAGACCGGCGGCCGCGGCCATGGCGTAGGTCTTGGTATAGGCCAGTGGCGAGAACAACCGGCCCTCCTGCGCTTGCAGGGCGAATACCGGCACGAAGCTCAGAGTGATGATCAGCAGGGAGAAAAACAGTGGCGGGCCGACCTCGCTGCTGGCGGCCAGTATCGCCCGGATACGCCCCCTGTCGCTGCCATCGGCGTTTTGCAGATGGCGATGGGCGTTTTCCACCATAACGATGGAAGCATCGAGCATGGCGCCAATGGCAATGGCCAGTCCGCCCAGCGACATGATATTGGCATTCACCCCCTGATAGCGCATGACGATAAAGGCCGCCAGCAGGCCCAGCGGCAGGGTGAGAATAATGACCAGCGATGAGCGCATGTGCAGCAGGAACAGCAGGCAGACCAGGAAGACCACGGCGATCTCCTCGACCAGGCGTTCACTGAGCGTATTGATGGACTGTTTGATCAGGCGCGAACGGTCATAGGTTTCCACCAGCTCGACCCCTTCGGGCAGACTGCCACGGATTTCCTCCAGCCGCTGCTTGACTGCGGCAATGGTGTCCAGCGCGTTTTCCTGCCAGCGCATCACCACGATGCCGCCGACCACTTCGCCCTCGCCATCGAGCTCGGCGATACCGCGACGGGTTTGCGGGCCTTCGCGGATTTCGGCAATGTCTTTCAGATACAGCGATGTGCCTGCCGGGCTCAGCCCCACCGGTCCCAGCTCCTCCAGCTCCTTGCGGCTGTTGATATAACCGTGTACCCGGATCATGTACTCGGCCTCGGACATTTCGAGCACCGAGGCGCCGGTTTCCTGGTTGCCGCGGCGAATCGCCTTGAGCACCTTGGACAGGGGCAGCAGTTCACGGCGCAGCAGTACCGGGTCGATCACCACCTGATACTGCTTGACCATACCACCAACGGCAGCCACCTCGGCCACGCCCGGCAGGGTCTCCAGCTCGTAGCGCAGGAACCAGTCCTGGATGCTGCGCAACTCGCCCAGATCGTGACGACCGCTGCGATCGACCAGAGCATATTCATAGACCCAGCCGACCCCGCTGGCATCCGGCCCCAGCGAGGGTTTGGCTCCGGCAGGCAGCTCGGCCTCCACCTCGCTGAGATACTCCAGCACCCGCGAGCGCGCCCAGTAAGGGTCGGTATCCTCATCGAACAGCACATAGACGAAAGAATCGCCAAAATAGGAATAGCCGCGCACGGTGCGCGCGCCGGGCACGCCGAGCATGGCGGTGGTGAGCGGATAGGTGACCTGGTCCTCGACCACCTGCGGCGCCTGCCCGGGATAGCTGGTCTTGATAATCACCTGCACATCGGACAGATCGGGAATGGCATCCAGCGGAATCTGCTGCAGGGAACGCACGCCCCAGGCCGCCAGCAGCAGGCACAGCAGCAACACCAGCGGCCGGTTATCGACCGACCAGCGAATAATGGCGTTAATCAAGGCTGCGCACCTTTTTCTGCCGGCGGGACATCCGGCTCGGCATGCATGCGCTGCATCTCGGCGCGCAGCTGGCTTTCCGAGTCGAGCAGAAACTGCCCCGAACTGACCACCTTCATACCCTCGCGCAGCACATCATCCGGCCCTTCGAGAATCTCGATATGACGGCCGTCCTCCATGCCAATGCGCACCGGCTGCACACGAAAACGCCCGTCTGGCAGGGCCAGAATGACCCGCGCCTGGGCGCCGGTGCGAATCACCGCGTCCGACGGCACATACAATACGGCCTTTTTGGGCGCGGCATAGATGGTGAAGTTGGCCTGCATGCCCGGCTTGAGCAGCACCCCCGGCTGCTCACGGAAACCCAGGCGGGTTTTCAGCGTACGCGAGCGGTTCATCAGCATATCATCCACCTCCAGCACCTCGCCCTGCCAGGTGATATTGGGCACACTGCGAATCACCATGCTGGCCTTCTGTCCCGGCTGCAGCCAGCGCCACTGGCCCTCGAACACCTCGGCATAACCGGTTATCGGGTACACCGGCGCCAGTGACAGCAGCAGTGCGCCCTGGCTCACCTCGTCGCCTTCAGCAACCCGGATATCGCTGAGCACGCCGCGTTTTTGCGCGTGAATTTCATAAACAGACTGCGGTTTGCCACTGGCCTTGAGTTTCTGGATAGCGGCCAGGTCGAAACCGGCCTGCGACAGTTGCTGGTTGATCTGGCGCAGGCGGCGCGGGTCCTTGTTGTCCAGCGCGTCCAGATAGTCCTGCTGCAACTGCCGCCAGGCGTCGGATTCCAGTTTCATCAGCAGTTCGTCTTCGGCGATTTCATCGCCGGCCTTTTTATCCGTCAGATAGCTCACGCGGCCGGCCACCGGCGCCCTCACCGGGCTGCTGGCGCTGGATTCTATCTTGTTGACATAGCCGTAGGTCAGCAACTCACGATAGAGCGTACCCCGTTTTACTTCAGCGGTCTTGATGCTGAAGTTATTGATCACGGCCGGATCAATATGAATCGTAGCGGTCTTTTCATCCGCATCGGACTGCTTTGCCCTGTCCAGCTGTTTTTCCACCAGGTCCATACCGCAGATCGGACAGGAGCCTCCCTGCGCCTCGTGGATATGCGGATGCATGGGGCAGGTGTAATAGGATTGCGCCGCAACCACTTCAGGCGTATTGCCGGCATCCTCGGAGGACATTGGCTTTAATGAATAGCCCAGATAGAAAGCGACAAGAGAAAAGACAAGAACAACAAGCAGATTTTTCAACATAACAACATCTTAAACGATTCTGCCAGGCACAGGCCTGGCAGAATGTTTCCAAGCAGGTAAAGGTAAAGTCTAGGGCAGTACCTCGAAGTTTGCCATCATGGCAAAGTCTTCATGCTCCAGATTATGGCAGTGGAATACATACATACCCGTGTAGGTAAACTTGCCGATGACCCGGATCGTCTGCATGGGACGAATCACGAAGGTGTCTTTCATACCCATGTATTCCGGCTGATTACCGGCTGCATCCAGCACCTGGAACTGCGCCAGATGGATATGCACCGGGTGGTTCATCATGGAACGGTTGCTCAGCTCCCAGATTTCGGTGGTTCCCAGACGCGGATTGGCGTCAACACGGTTCGGATCGTAGGAACGGCCATTGATTACCCAGCTGCCCCTTCTGCGACTGAAGGTAAAGCGGCGCGTGGTCACGGCATCGGCCGGATTCAGGCGCGGAATCGTCGTCAGTGTGGCTGGCAGACTGCTGGTGTCCGTTTCCGAACGCACCACATCGAAACGCATGATTTCGGCTGTGGAACCGGAACCGTCAAGGTTCTGCAGCACCACACTCTGACCGACCGGCACCTGGGAGAAATCGATAACGATGTCACAACGATAGGCGGGTGACATAAAGATCTCGTTGAGGTCGACCGGCGATTCGAGCAGACCCCCATCGGTGCCGATCTGCGTCAGCGGCTGACCATTGCTCAGCGCCAGCACGTATTCACGGCGGTTGGAGCCATTGAGAATACGGAAACGGTACTTGCGGTTGGCCACCTCGAAATAGGGTTGTACCGAACCATTCACCAGGATGGTATCACCCAGCTCGCCGGACTGATTGCCGGTATAGGCAAAAGACCCGTCGGCATTGAAGGAGCGATCCTGAATAACCATGGGAACCTCATAGTCACCACTGGGCAGGTTCAGGCTCTGCTCTTCGTCATCTTCCAGGAGATAGAAACCGGCCAGACCTTTATACACGTGCTGCGCGGTTTCATCCACGGCGTGGTCGTGATACCACAGGGTGGTTGCCTTCTGGATATTGGAGTAGGTGTAGGTCTTGGAGCCGCCGGGCGGAATCAGGTCGGTAGGGTGACCGTCACTGGCCGCCTCGATTTCGCCACCGTGTAAATGCGTGCTGACGCCGGCGGGCAGTGAGTTGTGCTGGGTCACCTGCACCCTGCGGCCACGGCGGGCGCGGATGGTCGGCCCCGGGGTAATCCCGTTATAACCCCAGATGGTGGTTACGGTACCGGGAATAATCTCCACGGCTGTTTCCATCTGCGTCATTTCATAGTAGTCGGTGGTGCTGTCGGAGGCAACCGGCGCCAGTTCGGGCGGAATCGCCAGCGGCACCTGGAAAGCACCGGTAGAAGCGCCACCACCGGTGCCACCGCCGCCACCTGTACCGCCACCGCCACCACCGCCACCCATGCCGCCACCGCCCATGCCATGCATGGCGCCGGCAACACCGGGTACGGCTACGGCAGAGCCTGCGGCCAGTGATTTAAGAAATTTCCTCCTGTTGATTCCCTTTGTATCTGTTGGTTTCTTTTTCATATTTATACCTGTGTCACATCACTTATTGTATTATGGTTACGCGTTTGAAATACTCGCTGAATGCAAGGCTCGCATTTCGTTATACTGCGCTACTATCGATATTAACCTAGGGAAAACCACTATGTATGTGATCAGTATCACTTAGTTATGTGCCAAATATCACATAGCAACACTCATGCCCTTACTAATCAAAAACTTATCTCGCCTGTCCATTAGCTTCGATTTCCTTGCAGGCCTGACTATGGAAACCTGATCAGTGACAAAAACATTCAACTTCCAGCACGGCGCGCAGGAAAAGCTTGGCATACTTCTGGTCAACCTGGGCTCACCGGAAGCGCCGACATCCGCTGCCGTGCGGCGCTATCTGGCGCAATTTCTCGCTGACCCGCGCGTGGTCGAAGCCAACCGGGCGCTCTGGTGGCTGGTGCTACACGGTATTATTCTGCGCTTTCGCCCGGCCAAAGCCGCCCATGCCTACCGGAAAATCTGGAGCGACAACGGCTCCCCCCTGATTCACACCACCCGACTGCAAACCCAGGCTATCCAGAAAAAGCTGGAAGATCGCTTTCGCGGCCATGTTATTGTCGATATGGCCATGACCTACGGCAAACCGTCGATACAAAGCGGGCTGGAAGGCCTGCGCAGGGCCGGCGCCAGGCGCCTGCTGGTTCTGCCGTTGTACCCGCAGTATTCCGCCACCACCACGGCGGCGGTGTTCGACCAGGTAACCGAGGTATTGCAGCAATGGCGCTGGCTGCCTGACCTGCGCATTATCAACCACTACCACGATCACCCGAAATATATCCAGGCGCTGGCCGACAGTATTCGCGCGCAATGGGAGAAACAGGGCCGTGGCGAGCGCCTGCTGTTTTCCTTTCACGGTATTCCGCAGCGTTACTTTGATGCCGGTGATCCCTATTTCTGCCATTGCCAGAAAACCGCACGGCTGGT
>DRLE01000011.1 GCA_011051475.1 Gammaproteobacteria bacterium | reverse complement strand
AGGGTTCTTTTAACTGGTTAAGCTGTGCCAGGCGCTTGACGCTGACACCACTGCGCCGTGAAATACTGTACAGCGTGTCGCCCTTTTCCGCTTTTATCCATTTCGTCGATGAAGAAATGCTGCCCTGGCGTGCAACGGAGGTAGATGAGGGTTTTACCGGCTGCGTCTGTTCCGGCGCATAAACCAGCGCCCTGGCCTGCCCGTTGTCCGCCGCTTGTGTCTGCGGGCGATAATCAGCCGGCTTGCGGGTATGCAGGCGCTGCCCCGGTTTTATCAGCTTGCCCGAACCCAGATTATTCCAGGCGGCCAGTTCCTCCGGGTCGATCTCGTAGCGCCAGGCGATACTGTAAACCGTATCGCCCGACTTTACGGTGTAGTCATCCGGGTTCCAGCGACCGCCATTACCGGCACAGGCAACCAGCAGCACCATAGCCGGCAGAAGAGCCATGAGTGTAATGAAAAAGCGGCGACGGCGCGGCATCGGTGCTATGGGGCGTCTTCTAGTGGAAGTAGATCAGCAGAGCGGCCAGTATTACCGTGGCCCAGCCCAGCCATTCGATGTATTTTCTCACCACCGGCTCCATTTTCGGGCCGGCCCAGGCCATGGACAACGACACCAGAAAGAAATGGGCCGCGCGGCCGACAATGGCGGCGAGAATAAACGGCAGCAGCGCCATATTGAGCGCACCGGCGGAAAGCGTAAACAGCTTGAAGGGAATCGGAGAGAAACCGGCAATCACCACGGCCCAGAACCCCCACTGTTCAAACCAGCGCTGCGCGGTCATGTACTTGTCCCAGTAACCGACCTCGTGAATAAACGGTTCGATCAGGTGAATGGCAAAATAGCCCAGGTAGTAACCAACCACGCCACCCAGTACCGACATGGTGGTAGCCACCAGAGCAATGCGCACGGCGCGCTCCGGCCTGGCCATGGCCATGGGCGCGACCATAAGCGCGGTGGGTACCGGAAAAAAAATGGATTCGAATATACTGACGCCGATCAGGTAACGTTCCGCGTAAGGGTGCGCCGCCCAGCCCATCATCTTGTTATAAATGCCTGCAAATAACATATAGCTCCTCGCCCTAGGGCACTGCACCATCCAGTAAGGGTACAAACTGTACCAGCTCCAGGGTGGTCTCCTCGATATTGTCCGGCGTACGGGTATAAAGTTTCAGTTCCTGTACCCCGCCTCTGCTGCCAACCGGTATTACCATGCGACCTCCGACCGCAAGTTGCTCGAACAGTTCAGGCGGCACTGATTCGGGTGCAGCGGTTACCATAATTGCCGGATATGGCGCATTGGGTTTCCAGCCCCAGGAACCGTCACTGTGTTTGGAAAACACATTCATAAGGCCCATTCTGCGGTGCGCATCACGCGCTTTCTGCAGCAAGCCACTGATACGCTCGACGGTATACACCTTGGGCACCAGCCGCGACAGGATGGCCGACTGGTAACCCGAACCGGTGCCGACTTCCAGCACTACGTCGGGCACGCCGTCTTCCAGCAGCACTTCGGTCATGCGCGCAACGATATAGGGCTGTGAAATGGTCTGACCGTGACCGATAGGCAAGGCAGTATCCTCGTAGGCCCGGTGCGCCATGGCCTCATCGACAAAGATATGGCGAGGCGTGGTGCGGATCACCTCCAGCACCCGCTCGTTCCTGATACCCTTGTCACGCAGGCGCTCGACAAGGCGGTCGCGGGTGCGCTGCGAGGTCATACCTATCCCCTGTATATCATCACTTATCATGGTTCTGTCTTGCTTTCGTTACGGCCTTCAGGTGGTAGTTGCGCCAGCCATTCTTCCATCACCGGCAGGCTGTCATAGCGGGTCAGATCAATCTGCAACGGCGATACCGATACATAGTTATTGTAGACGGCATAAAAATCCGTTCCCTCACCGGCATCCTGGGCCTCGCCCGGCGGACCGACCCAGTACATGGGTTCACCACGCGGATCCTTCTGGATAATCACACCCTCTGATTTATGCCGGTTACCCAGACGGGTTGCTCTGAAACCTTTTATCTTCGCCCAGGGCACATCCGGCACATTGATATTCAGAATCGTATTGGTGGCAAACGAGGCCTGCTCCAGCTGACGCAGCAACTGGACCACGGCGGTAGCCGCGGTATCAAAGTGCTCGGGCACATAGGAATTGATGGAAACAGCGATCGCCGGCAGGCCCAGATGACGCCCTTCCATGGCCGCGGCAACGGTGCCCGAATAAAGCACGTCATCCCCCATATTGGCGCCGGCATTGATACCTGAAATCACAATATCCGGTTCCCGATCGAGCAGGCCGGTAATCGCCAGATGCACGGTATCGGTGGGCGTACCATCGACAAACCAGCTGTTTTCCGCTACCTGGCAGACCCGCAGACCCCGCTCCAGCGTCAGTGAATTGCTGGCTCCGCTGCAATTGCGCTCGGGGGCGACAATGGAAACCTCATGCTCACGGGAGAGCGCCCCGGCCAGCGCCGAAATGCCCGGCGCGCGGTAACCATCGTCGTTAGAAACTAAAATATGCACTGGTGATACAACTACCGGAATTCACGATACAATAAAGCCGTAACTATACCTTATTGAGGACCGATTAATGAATGATGATTCAACAAAAAATGACGATGAATCATTATTTATGGCCGAAATGGCAGGCGTTAAGCCGCTAAAACCGGACAACCGGGTAAAACTGAAGAAAAAACCGGCAAAACCGCCGCGCGTGCGCGCACCGGATGAGCACAGCTTCGCCATTGATGATGTCTTCTCCATGGCCGAGATGGTGGAGGAATGCCCGGAAATACTCAGCTTTTCCCGCAGCGGCCTGCAGCACAATGTGCTGAAAAAACTGCGCGCCGGCAAGCACCCGGTGGAACATGTGGTCGACCTGCACGGCCTCACCATCGACGAGGCCAGGGTCGAGCTGCTGGAATTTCTGGGGGAATGTGAAGCCGCCGGCATACGCCATGCCCTGGTCATCCACGGCAAGGGGTTTCGCTCGAAGGACAAACCGGTAATCAAGCCCATGGTCAATCGCTGGCTGCGTCAGGTGAACAATGTCCTGGCCTTTCATTCTGCCCAACCAAAAGATGGCGGTAGCGGCGCACTTTATGTTTTATTGAAAGCGCATCCCTGAGTTATCCTGCATAATGCAGAAATAGAACTGCCGACAAATCCTGCCGCACAGGGCTCGCTGCCCGCCTAAACCCCCATTGTATGACCTGGATCAAAATAACCATATAAAAAACGTGCATAAATAGATTCCGGCGATAACAATATCTTGTGCCACACATTTTTATTGTAATCCCGTTTTTACAGGATGCACTATCCCTGCCCGATACGGAGAAACAATGAAACTGGCTGGCGCAACATGGAATTTCAGGAGTTGCAAGCATGCCAACTAAAGCGAGGTTTACCCTTCTTGCCTGTTTACTTGTATTCGGTCTCTCGGCCTGTGGTGGCGGTGGCGGCGGTAGCGCCCCGGCTGACAGCGCCGTCAAAAACGGACTTATTGTCGACACCGGCGACACCGCCAGGCCCTACATCTACATATCACCGGAAGGTAACACTTACACCTATGAAGTTGATCCGACAAGTGGCAAGCCTGCCGGCCTGACAATCAGCACTCCCGAGGGAGATGACTTTGTAGTCTCCATTGACGGTGATACCGGCCAGGTTGACCACTGGACCTACAAGGGCCATGTGGTTTACTTTACCAACTATCGGCCCTCAAAGGGGCTGGTCGACGTGGCACTGATCGCCTCTAACGGGGATACAGAATATTTCCGCAATATCGCATACAAACCACCCGGCGCCACAAGCAACCTGCGGCTGGCGCCCGGTACAGACATGAGTTCCGGCGGCGGCACAAGCAGCCAGATCCGGCTGGCGAAAACCAGTGGCTGGGCCGATTTTTTCAATGCCTTCGGCATAACCATGGGGGCCGCGGCCTGTGGCGCTGATGCGATTGTCGTGCTTGGCGGCACCGCTGAACTGACCGGATTCGCGGCTCTTGCCTTTCCTGCTACAACACCTGTCGTCCTTGCGGCCGCCGGTGTTGCCGTACTCTGTGCCGGCCAGACCTCGTTGGCGATTGCGGCCATGGCACCGGAAACAAAACTGGTCAAACATACTGCGGTCGGGCCTGAAGTTATCGCAACGCATACCAGTATCGACATAGTCAATGAAATTGTGGGTTACAGCAACAACAAGTTATTCACTAATTCCGCCTCCTGTATTAAAAAGATTCTTGCCAAAGACCTGACTGCACTAAAAGGCTGCGTCTTTGCCGCTGTTGATGCAGCCTCTGTTCTTGGCTCATCCACCCTGCAACGGGTAAGCGGCTCCTTTACCGCTGCCAAGGCCTTACTGAAAGACAAAAATGCCAAAGGTGTTTTCTGCTGTAACGGTCCTGACCAGATCAGGCCGTTGCACTCCGGCCGCTGGGAAGCAGTGGTCCTCGGCGGCAGCATGCCCGTTGATTACGCGTTTGATTTTGGCGACCCGCCCGGCATTAGCCTGAGTGACTTTTACCCCAGTTCGGTCAATCCCGTTTTCGACAGACACAGCTACACGAGCAGTGGTGACTACCTTATCAGGGTGTCAGCCATACTGGATGGCAGCATAACGAGATCAGGAAGCTTTCCTGTCCGCGTATACGATAATCTGGCTGTCCACTGTTGCTCGATCAGCGGCACCCTGCTTAGCGATGGCAGCACATTCAAGGTGGGAACAAAAATCACCTACGGTCTGAATGTCAGCGGCGGCAGGCAGCCCTACCTGTATGAATTTGATTTTGATGCCGGCAAGCAAGCCGCCATCCTCGGAACTGACGTCATCAACGTACAGATAACATATGAAAAACCCGGCACCTATTCCACGTTTGTCAAAATAACCGATCGCGACGGTGCAATAGTCATGAGCCAGGTAAAACTGCTGACGGTGGACAAACAGGCAGGCGGCGATTCGGGATACCGTGATTTCACCGCGTCCATGTGCCCCAGAACCTACCCTAACGGCAGCCTTAACAACCCGGAACAGCTGACCTACACCGGCTACCAGCGAATCGACTATGAATTTTCCAGAACAGCAATGTGTTCGTACACATCGGCTGACGGACAGCAGACACCATTCCTTGCCATCAACTGGCGCGTGAAAGCACTCACCGGGAGCTCGGGTATTGATACCTGTAGCGGTAAGAGCCAGGATCCGTACTGGAATGAATCAAACAGGGAAGCTTCCAGCCAGACCCGCTCCGTAAGCGTACGCTGGGCAGGATTCTTTACCAATAAAACGATAATCGAGCAGAAAACCACGGAAGTTCTGACAGATGCCGTCAATAAAGGTATTGGCGTCGCCTGTCCCTGAGGGCCATACCCGCCAGGAAGGCAATCGAGAGGTTTTTCGACGCCTCCCGCGGGGATGAGTGCGCGGGCCAGTGTTCAGCTAAAACCTGAACCTGCTTTTCAAGCAGTTATTCAAGCAGCCAGTCATGCCGGAAGTAACGCCACAATATCCTCAATAGCGCTGGCGTAGGCATTAACCAGATCATCGTGACGATCCATTACCGTTTTCAGGTCTTCATTATTATCGATAAAAAACGGTTCAGATATCACACAGGGCGCATTGGTTGTTTTCAGCAGATAACCACCACGGTCTTCGGCAGATTTGGCCTTGATGCCCCTGTCTTTCAGACCAAGCGCCGCGATCAGCTTCTTATCCAGCAATGCCGCCATCTTTCTGCCAACGGCAGAGCGGTGGTAATACAGCACTTCAGTGCCCGATGCCTTCTCATTAAAAGCATTACAATGAAGGCTGATAATAAAATCGGGTTCGTACTCATTGATGTCATCGGGTAGTGAGGCATAGGTGCGCCGGTAGATGCGCTGTACCTCGACATCATTGACCTTCTGCTCGATGGCCATGGCCAGCAATTCATTAAAGGCAAATTCGGTAAGCCCCAGGTCCTTGTTCACCGCGCCGGGAGATGATTTT
>DRLE01000010.1 GCA_011051475.1 Gammaproteobacteria bacterium | reverse complement strand
GTAGCCGGCCGTAGCCCTGTTTTTTGAATAATGCATGGTTTGTGGAGTATAGCGAATTCGCGGGGAAAGGGCTTAAATGCTGAATTGGCCGCAAAGGACGCAAAAGGCACAAATGAAAAACAAAAAGTTAATCCTGATTTTTTCGCGCTTTTTGCGTTATTTGCGGCAAAAAAGAGATCAATCAGCCGGCCAGTACGGGGTTTCAATCCCCTCGCCCAGGTCGGCACGGATCAGGCGCTGGCGCACTTCGAGCAGTTTCTCGATCAGCGCCGGCTCGGCCTTTTCGTAGGCCTCGGCATCGGGCTTGCGGCTGACCACCACGCCCAGCAGTTCGGTAATGGCATTGCCGATGGAGTTCTGGCTGATGGTAACAATCAGCTCACCCCTGTCATTGCGGTAGATCAGCTGCTTGAAGGCCGGTTGCCAGCGGATGGCATTGGCGTACTTGGCATCGGTAATACAGCGGTCGCGGACTTTTTTCGCAGTGGCCATAAAGTCATTATTGAACAGCAGGATGCTCTCCACCCGTTCGGGGAAATAGGCGTCCTTCGGCACCGGTGCATTACGCGTGGACACCTGGGTGAAAAAGGCACGGTAGAAATCGATAAAGCCTTTCAGTACCAGGTCGTATTCCTCCCAGAAATGAATATTCTGCAGCGCCTCGACGCCGCCCTCGATCTTCCAGCTGGGCAGACCCTGCGGATAACCGGTGAGCTCGATGCGCGATTCGTTTTCCTCGGTCTGGCTGAGAATATGAAAATCCAGCTCGGAGAAGAAGCGACGGTAGACATCACCCATATAGGACTGAAACAGGCTGTGCTGGCCGCCGTCGGTCAGGTTGGGATTGTTGGGGTCGGCTGTTTTGGCTTCACGCAGGGTCTTTTTATCGAAGACAATAAAATGGTTGTGCAACATGCGAATACTGGGCACACCCGGCGAGGTCAGCGGCCAGGTGGCGTCCAGACTGGCCTCACCGGCCAGAATCAGAGCCTGATCGGGGTCCGGGTACTTTTCCACCATATAATCGATAATCACCTGGTTCATCCGGTTCCAGACCACCTTGGTTTCACGCGGTACCTGGGTGCGGCGTACCGGCCGGCCCAGCGGATCGAGGATTTTCTTCGAGGTGTTGTAGATAATCGAGGTATCGAACTCATTGCTGTGCCCCAGCGCCTTGCGATACAGCAACAGGTCTTCCGGGTTTTTCAGCAGGCCGTTGTTATTGGCCAGATCATTGAGATTTTCGGTGCTGTTGAAAAACTCGTTATTGGCCATGCCCTCGGGCACTTCCAGCGGAATGGGGCGAAACGGGGTAACGATTTCCCTTGGTGTGGAAGTTGGGGTGGAAGTGGGAGTGGATTCAGATGTCGATGCCATGCGTGTATAACCTTTATTTGTCCTTGTCCAACATATCTTTCAGATTGGCAAAGGGGTTGAATGTGGCCGAGGGCGCTTTCTGGCCGTCCAGGGCAATGCCCTTGCTGGCCAGCGCCTCGGTCTGGCGCTGGTGTTCGTTGTCGTGGCAGTACAGACAGAGCAGTTCCCAGTTGCTGCCATCGGGCGGATTATAGTCGTGATCGTGGTTCTTGTGGTGCACGGTCAGCTCGCGCAGGTTGGCGCGATTGAACTCGCGTCCGCAACGACCGCAGATCCAGGGGTACAGTTTCAGGGCCTGCTCACGGTAACCATGGCCACGCTCCTCGCTGTCGCGGCGTGCTTTGGCTACGACATCATCAAGGCGCTGCTGTGATTTCTGTTTTTTGTCACTCATAGTACAGTCTGCGCCGGGGCGCGTTATAATAAAAACGCGCACATTTTAAACTATTCGGTGCGTAATAATGCAAACATTCTCTTTTCTGAAACCGTCCATCATGCTTTACGCCACAGCCTGTCTGCTGTCGCGGCCGGCTGTAGCAGACACCGTCTACCGTTACACCGATGAACAGGGTCGCACTGTTTACAGCTCACAAGCACCCGCCGGTGATACACCGGCAGACAGGCTCAAACTACCGGCAGAACCCTCCACAGCCCGCAAGGAAGAAGCCAGGGAGCGTCAACATAAAATGTTGCAAAGTGCCAGACAAATGGAGCAGGCGCGCATCAAACGCAACAGGGAAATTGCTGAGCAAAACCGGATTAAACGCGAGCAGCAGATGCACTATCCGTCATACAAAGAACCGGAAAACAATGAGGAACAGGGACCGTACTACGGAATACCGGGCCGCGGCATACTGGTGCTGCCAGCCAGGCCGGGAATCCGCAGCGGCAGATAGACCGGCCCGGACCCCGAGCCGGATTCCTGACTATGCTCAAATATTCTTACGCTGGCATAACAGCCAATATTTACTACAATCATATCAATGGCTTATTCAACGGCCTCGCTCTTCAAATGCCCCCAAATACACGCAAGAAAATCCTGCTATGGAGGACTGATACCGGAATGTTTATGTGCAGAGCAATCACTGTTATGTGCGCGGCAATTGTATTGACGGCCTGCGCCCTGACGCCGCATCAGGGCAGGAATGCAAGCCCGCCGGTGGTTGAAGTGGCCAGCCAGCGCATCGAGCTCGACAATACCGATACGGTTATACGGATATTGAAACAACAGCACCATGAATGGCAGCAGGTTCCCTACCGTACAGGTGGACTGTCACGAGACGGCATTGACTGTTCCGGTCTGGTTTACCGAACCTTCCGCTCGAAGTTTGGCATCGATGTGCCCCGCTCTACCGAATACCAGTCCCGGGCCGGCAGCCAAATAACCCGGCAGCAGCTGCAGGCCGGCGACCTTGTGTTCTTTAAAACAGGTTATAATACCCGCCATGTCGGCATGTACATAGAAAAGGGTAATTTTCTTCACGCTTCTTCCAGCAAGGGCGTGATGATATCCAGCCTGGACAACCCTTACTGGTCGCACACCTACTGGAAGGCACAGCGTTTGCGTTAAAGCGCTGACCATGCCATCTGACAATGCCGGAAACCCCTCTGACAACAGGATGCCATACCCGCCTGGGTGTGTCTTGCTGTTATCACAGGCATAAACTTCAGACAAAAACTCCTTGCTCCCGGGGCAATACGGGTCGGGGCAAGCTACCCTGCAGACGATAAGGCATGCTACACAACATTTTCAAGAACCAGGATGCGGTACCCTATATCCCGCTGGACATGTCCCGCAGGATACTTGTCATCCTGTTCTTTATCCTTGCTATCTGGTACCTGAGCTGGCGCCCCGGCACATTCAACCATGACGCCATGTTTTTTTCCGTGGCCCTGTACGCGGCTGAGCTTTACGGTCTTTTTGTCGCTGTTCTGCATATTTTCATGGTCTCACGCCTGACACGCAGGGAACCGCTGCCTGTTATTGAAGGCCGCACCGTGGATGTTTTCATTCCTACCATCAATGAACCCGTCGACCTGCTGCGCAAAACCATCATTGCCGCCAGAAACATGGACTATGAACATGACACCTGGCTGCTTGATGACGGTAACCGTCCGGAAATGAAGCAGCTGGCCGAGGACTACGGTATCAGGTATCTGGCACGTGATACAAATGAAGATGCCAAGGCCGGCAATCTCAACCACGCGCTTGCGCAAAGTGATGCAGAATTTATCTGTATATTCGATGCCGACCATTGCCCACAGCAGAAATTTATCGTCAATACAATCGGCTATTTCGCCGACAACAATGTGGCCTTCGTACAGACACCCCAGGATTTCTACAACCTTGATTCCTTTCAGCACCGCCAGGATAGAGACGGAAAGGGCCTGTGGACGGAACAGTCACTGTTTTTCCGTGTTATCCAGCGCGGCAAGGACTACTGGAACGCCGCCTTCTTTTGCGGCAGCTGCGCCATTGTGCGCAGAAGTGCGCTTGACTCGATCGGCGGCTTCGCGACGGGCACGCTGACCGAAGACCTGCATACCTCGATACGTCTGCACAAGAAAGGCTATCGCTCGATTTACATGCAGCAGTCCATGGCCTACGGGATTGCACCATCCAATGTCGAGCCGTTTCTCAACCAGCGCGTACGCTGGGGACAGGGCGCCATGCAGGTCTGGAAAAAGGAAGGCTTTCTGACCTGTCGGGGACTGACCCCGGCACAAAGGCTGAACTACCTGGCATCGGCCCTGACCTATTTCGATGGCTGGCAGAAAGGTCTCTTTTACCTGGCGCCGGCAATCGTGCTGTTTACCGGGGTAATGCCGATTACCGCCATTAACAGTGAGTTTCTGATACGTTTTGTTCCCTACTACCTGCTGAACTACTTTGTATTCGAGGAGCTCGGGCGCGGTTACGGCAAAACACTCTATATCGAACAGTACAATTTTGCGCGCTTTGCCGCCTTCGCCTATGCCACACTGGCCCTGTTCGGCGCAAACAACAAGTTTGCAGTAACCGATAAAACCCTGACCCCGGTCGAGGTAAACAGGCGAGTACTGATTCCGCAGAAAGTTGTGAGCATCATCAATCTGCTGGCTATTCCTCTGGGCATCAGCCTTTATTATTTTTATGACTACCTTCCTGTGGAAGGTGTGGTCGCCAATGTTATATGGGCATCACTTAATTTCGGTTTTGCTTTTTCCCTGTTTCGCTTCACGTCCGGTATAAACCGGTTCAAACGCAGCAACTATCGCTTTCCCATATCCCTGCCGGCACAAATCAAACAGGGTGAAAAGATTATCTATGCCACTGTCGACAACATCTCATCCAGCGGCTGCAAATTCTATGGCGCCATGCCGGAAACACTCGAAACAGGAAGCGAACTTGAAGGCATAATCATGCTGCCATCAGGCGAACTCCCCTTCAATGGCCGGGTGGCGGCAAAAATAACAGCTACGCTTGAAGATGGCAGTGAGTACATCAAGGGCATCGGCTGCCAGTTTATCTGGAGAACACCGCACCAGCAGGACCAGCTTGACCTTTTTCTGTATGGTTCGGGCCTGCAATGGCGGCTACATGACCTGTCGGAGCAATCGCTGACACCCCTGCAGTGGATACTGAAAATATTCAGAAAACAGAAAATCATGCAGAGCGTGCATCCCGAATTCTGGGTAACGACAAGCTACTATTACAAGGACCAGGGAAACGACCGGATCTCACTGGGCCTTATCGCCGGCAAACCCGGCGGCGATGGTATGTACGTCATTGCTTTCACGGCACTTGAAAAAAACAGGCCGATTGTTTTTCAGCCCCATTCAAGAACAGTCCAACCCGCGCTGCTTAAATGCGTCGAGCCGGTGGAAATGCTGGAAAGTCCGAGCGCAACATTATTTATCTACGAGCTCGTGGATACAAACGAGCAACAGGCCAGAGGAAGCGATACAAATGCCAGAACGATCTAGATACACCCTGTTCAGATTACTAATGGCCATCGCTGTCATTCTGACACCGGCCGGAGGCATGGCTGCCGACAAGCTGTTTCTGACAGGCGCGGAACTGACAGATGCAAGGACCAGTTACCTCTATGCCGGAACGGCGTTGCCGTTACCCGGCAGCAGCCTGGGTAAAGGCCTGGTATTCCACCTCTGGGCAGACTACCTTACCTACTCCTACAATGCCGGCCCGACCGAAATCGATG
>DRLE01000009.1 GCA_011051475.1 Gammaproteobacteria bacterium | reverse complement strand
GGGCGAAACCCGAACCATCACCACCAAAAAGACCAAAAGAAAACTCACCAACTAGATAAAAAACCTACCGACACCCAAATGCGCCCCAATCCTGCAGGGAAGAAGGATGCCTGACCCGTATATAAAACGGATTCGGGTATTTTTTGCGGGTACTGTGATTGACCCATCCCCTCACTACGACAACCTGGTTAAGCATCTCACCGAGCTTATCAAGATCAAACAGCTCCCGGTTATCCGGTCGGACGCCAATGGTCAGGCGATTGTCCATATTAAGCCAGATGCCCTTGCGGTTGATATTGATGCTGCGGATTTTGCCTTTTATCAGGGCAAAGCCCTTGAATTTGCTGGTCAGGTCGCCGGTGCTGATGACGGCTTTACCGCGCCAGATGCCCGCTTTTTCGCAACGCGCGATTTTTTCCTGGCGACTGTAACAGTCGGCCAGACGGGTGTTGGGCGGCAGGGCAATACTGAGCGCCATGCCCTGTCTTAGCAGCTGCGTCTGTACGTTACGCCCATCTTCGAGAAAGGCGTGTGCCAGTGTACGGCCATAGCGGTCTTTTTCTTCGATGCCATGGAGCAGGCGGATGGTTTTGCTGTCTTTAAACAGCTGTGCCAGGGCCGTTTTGGCATCACTGGCGTAGGCCTCGGCCGGTCGGCCGTCATGCGCAAGCTCGGGCGTGTTGATGCCGATCAGGCGCAGCTTGCGCCCGTCCTGCAGGCGCAGGGTGTCGCCGTCGGTAATCGAGCGTACTTTCGTGGTCTCGCTGAAGTGTGATGCGGAGCAGTCGGCGCTGGTCTGCCGGGCATGGGCGGTGCAGGAAAAAAGCAGCAGGCATAAAAAAAGACGCCCTGAAGCGCCTTTTGAAGTAAACCACCTGCGTGGCATCACTTACGATTTGTTGCCAAAGCGCTTGTTGAACTTGTCGATCTGACCGGCGCTGTCAAGAATCTTCTGTTTGCCTGTATAGAACGGGTGGCATTCAGAGCAGACATCAAGGGTCATTTCGTCCTTGGCATAGGTAGAGCGTGTGGTGAAGGTGTTGCCACAACTGCACTTTACTTTTACTTCGTGGTAGTTCGGGTGAATATCAGCTTTCATAATGATTCCGAGTGTCAATGCGCTTACGGCGCTTTATTGGCCGAATGCCCCGCGTGCATCAAAATTGCTGCGCGTTGGCCCGGCTGAAAAAACAGGGAGTGAATTCTACCCGTACCGGCGCATTGTGGCAAGCCTTTCTTATGGCGACGATTTTGGCGGGATTTGCTGAAATTTGCCCCCGATTGACCCATAATTTCACTTGAGTAAAAGGAAAATAAGGAAATACCATGAAACTGAAAATATTTACCATGCTGGTAATCCTCGGCCTGCTGGCTGTAACGCCCATGATTTATATGGGGCGCTTCGATCCGATGGCCGTTTTTGACGGCGGCGTTTCCAGGCTGGAAAAGCTGAAGGCGAAAGCGCCTAAGAACCTGACCAGTGTGGTGACCGATAAAAAGGTGCAGGTCTATCAATGGCGCGACCAGAACGGCATTCTTCAGTACAGTAATACGCCACCTGTGGGCATCACCGCCAAACAGGTAACCCTTAGCCCTGACAAAAACGTTATACAGTCCACCAGGGTAACACCCGCAAAGGTTGATGTTCGAAACGGTGCCAGCAGTACGGATATCACCCGGCCCTACTCCGTGAGTGGCATGAAACAGGTTATGGAAGATGCGAGAAACGTTGAGCAGGTACTGAAGAAAAGCCACGAAGACAGGCAGAAGATGTTACGCCGGTATTAGGGCCTGTATTGCACGCAGGCGGCTTCTGATCACGGGCGCCATCAAATCAGCTGTTCGAGAATTTCATTGAGAAACAGATAGCCACGCTCGCTTGTTCTGATCCTGTCTTTATCGATGAGCAGTAATTCTTTATCGATGTTCCGCACCGCCTGTTCCAGCTCGCTGGGGGCAAGCCCGGTATTGCTGGAGAAAGTGTCGATACTGACGCCCTGTTTTAGCCGCAGGGCGTTAAGCAGAAATTCCACGACAATATCGTGACTTTCGAGTTGCTGCCTGCCGGAAAGGGCATCACCGCGCAGCGCCATTTGCATATATTGCTTTGGCTGGCGGGCCTTCCAGCGGCGTTGTATTGTCAGAGCACCGTTTTCATCAGGCTGCGAAAGCTTGCCATGGGCGCCGGCGCCAATGCCGATATAGTCGCCAAAGCGCCAGTAGTTCAGATTGTGCTGGCAGTGTTTATCATGTCTTGCATAGGCGGATATTTCATACTGATGGTAGCCGTTTTCCTGTAATCGCTGCTGGCATTGCGTCTGTATCTCCCACGACTGGTCGGTATCCGGCAGGACCGGCCGGTGTTTGTGAAACACCGTATTCGGTTCGATGGTGAGCTGGTAGAACGAAATATGCGGTACCTTAAAGCCGCAGGCGGTTTCAATATCGGCAAGCGCCTGCGCCAGGTCCTGCCCGGGCAGGGCGAACATCAGGTCAAGATTGATATTGTCAAAGCCCGCGGCGCGGGCTGTATCGACGGCCTGCCGTGCCTGCTGCTCATCATGTATCCGGCCCAGTGTCTTCAGGTGCTCGCGGTTGAAGCTCTGTACGCCGATAGACAGGCGGTTGACCCCTGCCTGGCAGAAGCCGGTAAATTTCTCCTGTTCGAAGGCACCGGGATTGGCCTCCAGTGTTATCTCGATATCGTCAAAAGCGAAAAGCCTGCGGGCGCCGGCAATAACCCGTTCTATGGCACTGGCTGAAAACAGGCTGGGCGTACCGCCGCCGAAAAAAATACTGCCCAGGTCACGCCTGCGGCAGCGTTCATATTCCATTTCCAGGTCGCGCAGCAGGGCATCGACATAGCTGTTTTCGTCAAAGGCCGCATTTTTCTCATGCGAGTTGAAGTCACAGTAGGGGCATTTACGCACGCACCAGGGAATATGGACATAGAGACTGAGAGGAACGGGGTTTGGCACGGGCGGGGTAATGATGGTTAAGGCAAAAACGTTCGGGCATAAAAAAGAGGCATAACCTTAACAGTTATGCCTCTTCCAATGTAGCCCTGAACAAGCGGCCGGGAGATGAGTCCCGGGCCTATTGAGGGTTTTTGCTATCAGGCCACATTGAAAACCGGCCTGCCCCGTAAAGAAACCCTGCAGGGTGTTTTAATGACAATGCTGGTAGTGATGAATACCGCCAATATTGGTTACGTCATTAAAGCCCAGGTTGTTCAGTATCTTCTGTGCCATGATGGCGCGAGCGCCTGAGCGACAGTAGATCAACACGGGTTCTTCCTTATTCAGATGTTCATGCGCCACGACGGGCAGAATGGACAGCGGAATATTTTTTGCTTCTGGCAGTGCGCCGTTCCGGTATTCTTCAGGCGTGCGCACATCAAGCAGGGTAGCCCCTGTGGCCAGCGTCTTGCGAATATCGTCACAGTTTAAATTCAGCACTGTTTGTTCTCCTGTTTCTGTTTCAGGTCTGTCCTGGTGCGTGCCAGGTGAAATACTGTAAATGTCAGAATCACACCCACCGCGATTATGGTGTAGGTCAATGCATCAAAAATCATAATAAAACCTCGTTTTCCAACTTACGTATATTAGTATAGCCTAATATAGTAAAGTTCAAGCGGGTTTTCCATGTTTTTGCGGAAAAAAACGGAAATATTTTATTAATTCTTTAAGAAACAATAAGATGGGGTGGTTCCGGGGGCTGGCCAGGCTGGTCAATAGCTTAGCTGTTCTCCTGTGGTACCGGGTGACGGATCAGGTAGATAATCAACAGAATGGCGGGCAGGCCGAGCAGCGCGGTATAGACAAAAAAGGTGACAAAGCCGTAGGCATCCACCACCTCGCCGGAAAATCCGCCGATGAATTTGGCCGGTAGCAGCATGAGCGAGCTGAACAGGGCGTACTGGGTGGCGGTATAGGCACGGTTGGTCAGGCTGGACAGATAGGCGATAAAGGCCGATCCGGCGACGCCGGCACTGAGGTTATCGGCGCCGATAATCACCCCGAGGTACCAGATATTGGCGGGCAGGATGGCCAGCAGTGCAAACAGCAGGTTGGTCAGCATAACCAGCACCGCGCCCAGCAGCAGAATCGGCATCAGGCCGTAACGCACCACCAGAATGCCGCCGAGCAGGGCGCCGCTAATGGTAATGACCGGGCCGATGGTCTTGCTGACCAGGCCGATCTGCAGATCGGTGTAGCCAAGATCGACATAAAGCGGGTTGGCCATAATACCCATGGTAATGTCGCTGATGCGAAACAGGCCGATAAACAGCAGGATGACCAGGGCGTATTTGCCATTGCGCATAAAAAAGTCGGTAAACGGGCAGATGACCGCGCCGATAAACCAGGCCCAGGCTTCACGCAGGCTGGAAGGCAGGTGTGCAGAGCGCTCGAGAAAGGCGATCACCTTTTCCTCCTCCTTCCAGGTCGTGTTGCTGATGGTATGGTCGGGCTCGGGGATCAGCAGGGTGGTCACAATGCCTACCAGCATGCACATGGCCATAACCACGTAGGCCACCGGCCAGGAGGCGTAATAGGCCAGGGTGAAG
>DRLE01000008.1 GCA_011051475.1 Gammaproteobacteria bacterium | reverse complement strand
TATTTTAGTGGTTGATTTTTGCTGTGTAGCTAGCCTATTATAGATGTATGCAGGATGCAATGTTTTACATGGCGCAGCGGTCTTCGTTTTAACAGAAACCGGGTGTTCGAGGTGCAGTCAGATTTCCAGTGCATCACCAGTGTATTGAGACGTGGAGGTGTTTCATGAAGTTGGAAGATATGGACAGTCACAAACAGCCCGTAGCAGGGCGTTACCGGGAAAAAAGATCCGGTTATGACAGGCGGGTGATTCTCGGTCGCAGAAAAATGATCCGTTTTGATGAAAGCGGGGGTGACCGTCGTTCCGGCTATGCCCGACGCAGCACCGATATCGGTTTCAGAAACGAAGAACTGTAACCGGTTTTTTCTCCCGTGCCGTATTTTACCTGCCGTATTTCAGGGGTATCCCTGGCATAAGGGGGTATGTCCGTCCAGTTAATCAGTCACAGCTCACAGGAGAGATACTTGAACCCGCCATTAAAAGTTGGACTGGCGCTGGGCAGTGGTTCTTCACGCGGCTGGTCGCATATCGGCATTATCCGGGAACTGGCCAGGGAAGGGATTGAACCGGCCATCGTCTGTGGTACCTCGATTGGCTCGCTGGTCGGTGCCGCCTATGTTGCGGGCAATATCGACAGGCTTGAAGACTGGGTGCTATCCCTTACCAGGTTTGAAACCGCGCGCTTTCTTGAAATCAGTCCCTCCCTTAACGGCTTTGTCAATACCGAAAGACTGTACAGCTTTCTGCAGAAACATGTGGCCGATGAGGGTGTGCAGATAGCATCGTTAAGCAAGCAGTATGCCGCCGTGTCCACCTCGCTGGAAAAAGGCAGGGAGATCTGGCTCAGCGAGGGCTCGCTTATCCAGGCCGTGTGGGCATCAATCGCGCTGCCTGGTCTGTTCCCCCCGATAAAGCGTCATCAGCAGTGGCTGGTCGATGGCGGTCTGGTCAACCCCGTGCCGGTTTCGGTGTGCCGTGCCATGGGAGCCGATGTTGTTATTGCCGTCAACCTGAACGGGGATATTGTCGGCAAGCACATGCAGCCGGCCGTCAGAAACGATGCGAACAACAGTGTGACGGCAAAGATTACCGACCTGGTCATGGAATACACCGGAACTTTTTTCGAAACCGAAACGGCAGAGCAGCCACCAAGTCTGTTCGAGGCCATGGCAGGTTCCATTAATATTATGCAGGACAGGATTACCCGCAGTCGCATGGCCGGTGATCCACCTGATGTCCTGCTTCATCCCCGACTCTCACATATCGGCCTGCTGGAGTTCTACCGCGCGGCAGAATCGATCAGGGAAGGTGAAAAATGCGTACAGCGCATGATGCCGGAAATCAGTCGTGTTCTGGAAATGAATCAGAGCAGATCATGAGAGCGAAAAAACCGCCCGGTGTTCTATTATTCGACATCAAGCTGCTGAAGATACAGTGAAACCGGTTGTGCAATCGCAGCGCGGCCAGGAGTCGATCTAAGACTGTTTTTAATCTGACGAGTGGCGATATTATTTTTCTTGATAACGAAAAAAACTTTACTAGTTTTTATTGTGAGTTTTTTTTCGAGATTTTTTTCGGAGAATCCTTAATGAAGAATAATAAGCCGTTTCCTTTTTTTGCAAAATCAGTTTCAGGCTGCGCCCTGCTTCTGGCCATGTCAGCCGGTTTGACCGCCTGTGGTGGCGGTTCATCATCGTCGAATACGACCGATACAACGACAACAATATCGGCCGGTATCATCGGTTTCACCAACCCGGCTGATGAAAGTTTTGCCGAAAGCGCCGGTGCGGTTTCCATTGCACTGTCGCGTACCGGTGGCAGTGATGGTGAGGTGTCCGTTACCTGTAGCGTGACGGCCGGAACAGCAAGCAGTGGAACGGATTATACGGCCAGTGATACGGTGCTTACCTGGGCGGATGGCGATACGGCGGATAAAACCTGTGGCCTCAATATCACGGATGATACCGATGTCGAACTGGATGAAAGCCTGACGGTCAGCCTTGGCAATGTTCAGACGGCCACGCTGGACAGTAGCACATCAAAAACCCTTACCATTACCGACAATGATTCAACCGCTGTCAGCGGAACCGTGCTGGCGCCCAATGGCGCTGTCGCTTTCAATGGTAAAAAACTGTATCAGAAAATGCTGGCCTGGTTGTTTGGCGATGTTCATGCCGGCATAAGCGATGTGGTGTCGCCGGTGGCAGGTGTTACCGTTGAAGTTTACGAGATTGACGCCAGTGGCAATGTCGTTGGCGGCCCGATTACCACGGCGACCACCGATGGTAATGGCATTTACAAGCTGGCGGCGCCGCTGGATGCGCCCGCGTCCAAATATATTGTCAGAGCCAGCGGCTCAACCGGCGTGCTTGACAGCCGCGTCACCGCCGCCAGTGTCACCGTTGATCCCTCAACGGATGCCACCAGTGACCTGATTACTGCGGTCAGTACCGATCTGACCGCATTGACGGTCGATGAGATAAGCGAGATGCAGGATGTGGTCGATGATCTTGTGACGGATATCGATACGACAGGCCTGAGTGCGGAAGCGCTTTCGACCAGCCTGAGCTCGGCCGCCAGTGCAGATGAGATCACCAGTAATATTGTCAGCAGCATGGTTGCCGCCGGCAGTATCTGTGGCACCGTTACCGACAGTGGCAACAAGCCAATGGCGGGTATCCGGGTCATCGTCAGGGACTTCAGGAACTGGGTAACGCGAAACAGGACAACCACCGACAGCAGCGGCAATTACTGTCTGAATGTGCCGGTCAGGGGCGACAGCGATCCGGATACGGGCGGCACCTTCTCCGGTGAATATATTCTCACCGCGGTCAACCGGCTCGACGATACCGCCGATGCCGGCCGTCATGCCAGTGAGTGGTGGTCAGCGGGTGGCGTGGCCTACCATGCCTTCGATGCCGAAATGATAACGGTGAACACGAGCACGCCGGTTACCGGCAAGGATTTCCGGCTGGAAGCCGGCGGGCGTATCAGTGGCACGGTTACCAGCGAAACCGGCGTACCGCTGGAAGGCGTCGAGGTGGTGATTCGTGATTTCAACAATCGCACCAGGATAGCCGCGGCGCGCACCAGTGCCGACGGCAGCTACCAGATCAATGTGATCGCCGGTGACTACCTGATGATCGCCAGAAACCGGACCGTTCAGCCCTATGGCACCGAGGTGTATGATGGCGCAGCTGGAACCAACAGTCGCAACCTGGGCAAGCCGGTGAATGTTTCCACCGCCGGCGCCACCACGGTTGATTTCAGCCTGGAGTCGGGCTATCTGCTCAGCGGCACCATCACCGATGGCGCCACCAGCAACAGGGTTGCCGGGCAGCGTGTATTGATCAATGTCGCCAGCGGCCCCAGCGATCGCTTGCGCACCAACCGGCAGGGGCAGTACCGCGAGTGGCTCAAGCCCGATACCTACAAGGTCTATGCCTATGGCCAGCGTAATACCGCGCTGGATATGACAGCGAGTAACCAGGTGCTGGATTTTTCCGCCTCGGTCAGCGCCATCACCGCAACCTTGCAGGATAGCGCCAACAACCCGGCAAGCCAGGTAAAAGTCCGTTTGTATGATCCGAGCGACACGTATATCGGTCATGAGGTTACCAGCAGTGATGGCACGGTTACGCTTTATACTGACCTGACCGGTAACCACAAGGTCGCCATCAAGGTGGATACTCCAAAGACATTCGCATCGAGTATCTATAACGGGCAGACACAACTGGCCAATGGCACCGCCATCAATATCGCCAATGTGGGCGATACGGCCGCCCTGGGAACCATCACCTTGCCCGATAGCGGGGTGTTGGAAACCATTGTCTATGCCGGCAATAGCGGTGATCGCTCAAGTCCGATCGGCGCCTTTTCCATCGATGTGCGCCAGGGCGGCACCGCAGGCACCAACAGCTTTATGCGCAGCCGTACCCGTGGCAATGGCAGTGCGATTCTCAGCCTGCCAGCAGGCACCTATGATCGCGTAAAGATGCGTGATGCGACCAACGGTAATGGTAACTGCAACAATGTGACTGTTACCGCCGGTCAGACCACCACGCTTGAGTATTTCGATGGGGATAATACCTGTAGTATTCTGTAGATTACGATAATTTCCTCTCATCCCGATGCGCGTATCGCGGCAGTTTTACAAAAGCTTTCTATACTTTACGAAACTGCCGTGATGTGCGCATTTTTTGTTTGGGGGTTTGTAAATCATGATGATTGGAAAACATGGAAAAACAGGTTTTACCGTTTTGATTCTGCTGGTGTGTTTTACGGCACAGGCTGCGATCAGGGAATATATAAGAGACTACAAATATCAGGCCGATGATTTCGATACCCGCTATACATCGCGGGTGTGCGCCATCGATGGGGTCAAGCAGAACCTGCTGGAAGAACTGGGTACCTATGTGCAGTCGGTGATCAATATCAGTGAGAGCAGCGATGGCAGCAAAAGTGTGACGCATGATTATGTCAGCCTGACCGCAGGCATTCTCCGTACCGAACTACTGGAAGAAGACTGGGATCGTGTCGCCTATTATGTCAAGGCACGCATGCAGGTTGACCCGGACGAGGTCAGGCGCATGCTTGCCGCGCTGAAAAACGATGTCAAGCTGGAGCAGGCGCTGCGTGAATCCGAGCAGGAGCTGGCGCAGGCGCGCAAGACCATCCGGTCACTGCAGCAGCAGATGAAGCGGCAGAAAGACGCTGCCGTGCTGGCCGGTCTCAACCGGGAATATGTCAGGGCGGCGCAGGATCTTGAGGTCGAGTTCCAGTACCAGCGTGCCATCAGGCAGATTGTCAATGGGCAGTTCGACCAGGCATTCAGCCAGCTGAAGGAACTGGCGGACAAAAACTACCCTGCCGCCCAGGCCAAACTTGGCCATATGTACGAGCGTGGCATGGGCATGGCGGTTGACTATGACAAGGCGGCCCAGTGGTATCTGAAGGCGATTAAAAACGGCAATGTCCGGGCGCTGGCGCACCTGGGCTTTCTCTATGAGCGCGGCCTGGGTGTGCGGCGCGATCTCGACAGGGCCAGAGAGCTCTATCAGCAGGCGGCAGACAGTGGCGATCATTCTGGTCAGTCACGCCTGGCCATGTTGTATCTTCAGGGACGGGGAGTGGAACAGGATCCGAAAAAGGCCATGGAGCTGGCACGGGCTTCGGTCTCCAGGACTGAGCATGGTCGTGGTTACGCCCTGCTGGGCTTTATGTATGACAAGGGTATCGGGGTTGATGAGGATTTGCAGCAGGCGGCGGCCTATTATGAACATGCTGCCCGGCGCGGGAATCCGCAGGGCATGGCGCGTCTGGCCTGGATGTATGCCCGCGGCCGTGGCGTGATGCAGGATACGGACAGGGCCTGGGCCCTGATCGACCGCGCCCTGAGATACAACAATTCCTACGCATTGATGGTAAAGGGCTATATGTACGAGAAAGGCCTGGGTGTTGATGGCGACCGGGAAAAAGCCGTCGAGCTGTACCGTCAGTCCGCCGATCAGGAAACCCGTGCCGCGATGTATCGCCTGGGTATTGCCTATGAAAAGGGACGGGGTGTGGAGGAAAATGTGGATGAGGCTATCAGCTGGTATCGCCGT
>DRLE01000007.1 GCA_011051475.1 Gammaproteobacteria bacterium | reverse complement strand
ACCAATATCTATTTCGGTTACGGCGCAAAATCGGCGGACAAGGGCCTGGATACCGGCCTGGTGAATGCCGGCGATGAGTCCATGTTTACCATGGGCGTAAGGGTGAAGTTTTAAAAAGTGTTTGGCCGCGAAGGAAACGCGAAAGCTTTAGCGTGAAGCCGGCAACGTAGCTTCGGCAATTGCGCCTGCATTGCCCTAATACCGTCCATCCATGGACATATATGCCGGTCTACAGATTTACCGTCGCCATCCAGGAAAGCTGGCATAATTTATTTTTGCGCATTTTGCGTTCTTCGCGGCAAAAAAATAGTGTTATTTTGACAGTACCGTTCTGGCGCCTTCCTGGGTACCCAGAATCAGCACATCCGCCGGCCGGTTGGCAAAGATGCCGACGGTAACAATGCCCGGCAGCTTGTTCAGCTCGTTTTCCATTTTTACCGGCTCCATAATGCGCAGGTCGTGAACATCCAGGATATCGTTGCCGTTGTCGGTAACGAAACCTTCACGCCAGACCGGGCGCCCGCCGAGCTTGACCAGTTCGCGCGCGATAAAGCTGCGTGCCATGGGGATGACTTCAATCGGCAGGGGAAAGGCGCCGAGAACATCGACCAGCTTGCTTTCGTCGGCAATGCAGACGAACTTCTTGCTGGCACCGGCAATAATCTTTTCGCGGGTCAGGGCACCGCCACCGCCCTTGATCAGGTTCAGGTAGTGGTCGGATTCATCGGCGCCATCGATATACACTTCAATACCATTAACATCGTTTAGATCAAAAACCTCGATGCCGTGCGCCTGCATGCGCTCGGTAGACGCCTCGGAGCTGGAAACCGCGCCTTTTATCTTGTGTTTGATGCCGGCGAGTACATCAATAAAATGGTTTACCGTGGAGCCGGTGCCAACACCGACAATCTCGTCAGGAATTACATATTCCAGAGCAGCCTCGGCCGCTTTTCTTTTCATTTCATCCTGTGTCATGGGTTTCTCGTTACAAAAATTACTTAGTCGACCAATAATACAGGGAAACCAGTCGAGATTAAAGTTATCAGTTGGCAGTCGGCAGTTGGCAGTTTAAACTGCTAGCTGCCAACTGATAACTGCCAACTTTGCTTTCTCGATGACCAAGAAATATATTGAACGAATTCTTACCGCCCGCGTTTATGATGTGGCGGACGAAACGCCGCTGGATCCGGCGAAAACGCTGAGCAAGCGCCAGAACAACCAGGTGCTGCTCAAGCGTGAGGATTTGCAGAGTGTGTTCTCGTTCAAGTTGCGTGGTGCCTATAACCGTATTTACCAGCTGACCCGCAGCAAGGACGTCAATGGCGTGGTCGCGGCCTCGGCGGGTAACCATGCCCAGGGTGTTGCACTCTCGGCCAAAAAGCTTGGTCTGAGCGCTACCATTGTTATGCCGAAAACCACGCCGGGCATCAAGGTCGACGCCGTCAGGTCGTATGGTGCAAAGGCCATTCTGGTTGGCGATAACTATGACGAAGCCTGTGCCTATGCGACGAAGTATGCCGAGGAGCAGGGGCTGGATTTTATTCATCCCTATGATGATCCGGATGTCATAGCCGGGCAGGGCACCATCGGTCTTGAGATTGTTCGCCAGCACGCGGATTTTATCGATGCCATTTTTGTGCCGGTCGGCGGTGGCGGGCTGATTGCCGGAGTCGGCTCTATCGTCAAGTACCTGAGTCCGAAAACACGGATAATCGGTGTGGAGCCGGCCGATGCAGCCTGTATGGCGGCGGCTTTTGCCAGAAAGCGCCGGGTCAAGCTGCCGCATGTGGGCATTTTTGCCGACGGGGTTGCCGTGCGTCAGGTGGGTAAGGAAACCTATCGTGTGGCAAAGCAGTGCGTCGATGAGATACTGACGGTGACGACCGATGAAATCTGCGCGGCGATCAAGGATATATTCGATGATACCCGTTCCATTACCGAGCCGGCCGGTGCGCTGGCCGTGGCCGGCATCAAGAAGTATATTGAGCGTGAAGCCATTACCGGGCAGACCCTGGTGGCCATTAATAGCGGCGCCAATATGAATTTCGATCGTCTGCGCCATGTTTCCGAACGCGCCGAAATCGGTGAGCACCGAGAAGCCCTGTTCGCCGTGACCATTCCCGAGCGCCCGGGCAGTTTCAAGGCCTTCTGCAAGACCATCGGCAAGCGCGGCATAACCGAGTTCAACTACCGCTATGCCGATGATACCGAGGCCCAGGTGTTCGCCGGCGTACAGCTGCGTGACGGCATGAACGAGCGCCAGGAGCTGATCGAGCGTTTGCAGAGCAAAAAATACCCGGTGCTGGATCTGACCGAGAATGAAATGGCGAAGATGCATATCCGCCACATGGTTGGTGGCCGTGCTTCATTAACCGACGAAGTGCTGTTTCGTTTCGAGTTTCCCGAGCGCCCCGGCGCGCTGCTGGATTTTCTTACCCGTATCGGTACGCGCTGGAATATCAGTCTGTTTCATTACCGCAACCACGGTGCTGCCTTTGGTCGAGTGCTGGTCGGTTTGCAGATTCCCAAAACCGAGCGCAAACAGCTGGGTGAATACCTCGACAAGCTGGCCTATCCCTACTGGGAAGAAACCGATAATCCGGCTTATTCACTGTTTCTTTCCATGTAACATTCAGCCCGTATTGCTGGCTATAAGTTCGTTGTTCGTCATTTGTCATTCGTCGTTCGTACAATCCACCTTTTTCTGTATCATGATGAGCCACGAACGACGAATGACAAATGACGAACGACGCCTAATAACACTGCCGCTCAGTCACAATCCCGTTCAGCGGAATATCCCAGCTTTGCACCTCCAGCTTTTCCACCTTCTGCAGCTCATGCGCCAGACCCAGCAGATAAGGCTTGTGCCAGTACTGCCGGTGACGCAAATAGGCCAGTGAGCGGTCATAAAAACCACCACCCATGCCCATGCGGTTTCCCTGCGCGTCGAAGGCTACCAGCGGCAGTAACAACAGGTCCAGCTGACGGGCGGTTTTCCACTGTGATGGTGCACAGTCCGGTTCGGGAATATTAAACCGGTTCAGTCTCATAGAGCTGTTTTCGTAATAAGGGGCAAAGTACAGTTTGTTCTGCAAGGGGGATAATACCGGCAGGTATACGGTTTTGTTCATCAGCCAGGCGTGCTCGATCAGAGGCATCGGGTCGATTTCACCGTCATTGGCGAGATAGCAGGCGATGTGCCTGCTGTTACGATAATGCCGGGTTCTGACCAGCCTCTGGCAAAGTGCTTCGCTGTGCTGCCGCTGTTCATGCAGGGACAGGGCGCGTCGCTGCGCGCGCAGGGATTGACGCAACTTGCTCGACAGGTCGGGTTCGGGTGTGCTCATGCCCCGAGTTTAGCAGAAGAAAGAAATCCGCTGTCCAGGTGAAAGTTAAGGCTGAGGGGGGAAGAATAAGATGACATCTCCGGAGTGCCGTAGCAAATACTGTTGACCTTGAACCGGTAAGTTCAGGGGGGAGCAGATGATGCCACGTCAGGCCTCCCGTCAAAGCGGTAACGCACACAGTCACACCGGATCCACTCCCAGAGTCAGTATTTAAGGCTCAAGGGATATTACAGGACGCTTACGCACACCCTAGAGATGCCAAAACTGATGGTCAGTGAATTGCTGTAATCCCGCTTTTTTGTACTGCGATGCCTTACAGCAAAACACTTTATCCTGTTACTTATTGTAAGTAATGCAGGGATTAAATCAACTAAAATAAATGAATGATTTTTGTTTCAGATCAACGGCGCTTATGATGGCTCTAGGGAACCTCTGAATAACTCTGAATGAAGCAGATTGTGTACAGGTCATGTGAGAACAAGGCAAAGTTTGCAGCGAATAGCTGGCTATTTGCAAGAACTTTAACGCCGTTATCGCATGACCTGTACATAATATGCGATTTCACGAGTTTTTCAGAGGTTCCCTAGATCAGCTGTATATCACGAATCGACTTGCTGATCTGGTCGGACAGGTCCTGAATGCGCTGGTTGACTTCCTCGTGTTCCGAGGCGATAGACTGGCCGTGAAGGATTTCATGGCTCATATTCAGCGCGGCCATAATGGCGATGCGCTCGGTGCCGATAACCGACCCCTGCTGCTTGATTTCATTGAGTTTTTCGTTGAGAAGGTCGGCCGATGCCAGCAGGTTCTGCTTTTCTTCTTCGGGACAGGCGACACGGTATTCCTTGTCCATAATCTTTATGGTTAAGGCTTCGGTTTTGCTCACTGTTTTTATAGACTCGTATGGGTTATCAGCTTAGGGCGTCCGGGTTTGATCTCCCGGCATTCTTCCTGGCAGGGCTTTTCTTCTGCTAAAGCTTTTCTGCTAGGCTTTTTCCATGGAGCGCAGGCGGGTAATCATGGATTCCACCTGAGCACGCACTTTTTCTTTCTGTTCCAGCAGGCCGGAACGCTCCGAGCTTAACTGCTGCAGCTGCGCGCGCAAATCCTTGTTTTCCTCACCAAGGCGCTGGCACAGGGTCAGCAGTTCCTTTACCTGGTCTTCGAGTTTATCGATTCTTTTTATTGTGTCAGTCATGCTGCTAATAGTAGGACAGGGATGCGCTGTGGTCAAATACTATGGCAAATTTACCGAAAAAACGCGTTGTAGCATGGGAATTTAGCGGCTGTTTGCTTTAAACTGATGGTTTTACCGGAACCTGTTAAATCGTAGTTTTATGCATACATTTCCTGATATAGCCCGGCTGGACGAACTGCTGTTTGAGCTTGATTCGGCGCTCGGCGCCTGTGAAGCGCATGGTGCGCTGTGCGGTATGCTGTGTGCACAGGGCTCGACCGAAGCCTCACAGTGGCTGGTGCAGGTGCTTGGCGAGCATGAGGATACAAGCAGTACACTGCAACAGGTCGGCAAGATGCTGATGCAGGTTTATGATATTACCGTCGCTCAAATGAATAATAACGATATTGATTTTGAGATGATGCTGCCCGATGAAGACGACCCGCTGGAAGACCGGGTTGAGGGGCTGGGTACCTGGTGCCAGGGCTTTGTTTTTGGCCTGGCCGTCGGCGGTATCAAGGAAGACACCGAGCTGCCGGAAAACAGCAAGGAGCTGATCACGGATATTATAGAGATTTCCCGCGCGGGTTATATTGCCGATGACGAGGCCGAGCTGGAAGCGACCGAGGAAGAGGAGATTGCCTTTATGGAGGTCAGTGAGTACGTGCGTATGGGTATCCTGCTGATTTACGAGGAATTACAGCCGCTGCAGTCATCGCAGACGGTGCACTGACCGGCTGCGGTAGAAAAAGAATAAAACTTGAGTTCGCAAATAAAGCAAAGTTGTTTCATGCTGTCATTCTGAGCGAAGTCGAAGGATCTGGTGTACCTGACCGTTCGTTTGCACCGGACCCTTCGGCTCCACTACGTTCCGCTCAGGGTGACATAAAAAAGTTGCGTCTTTTGCGTTATTTGCGGACTAATGCTTTTCATGTTTATTAAAGAGAACCGAATTGAATAAGAAAGTCTACGCCCGCCGCCGTAAACAGTTAATGCGCATGATGCATGAAAACTCGGTGGCCATTCTGCCTTCGGCGCCCACCCTGATTCGCAACCGCGATGTCGAGCACGGTTTTCGCCAGGACAGTGATTTTATGTACCTCAGCGGGTTTAACGAGCCGGAGTCGGTTATTGTGCTGATCCCGCACCGCAAGCAGGGCGAGTTTATTCTGTTCTGCCGCGACCGCGATCCGGTCAGGGAAACCTGGGACGGGCGCCGCCACGGCATCGAGGGCGCCATGGCGCATTTCGATGCCGATGACGCCTATCCCATCGATGATCTTGAGGAAATTCTGCCGGGCCTGATGGAAGGCCGGGAAAGCGTGTACTACAGCATCGGCCTCAATCCCACCTTTGACACGCATGTACTGAAGTGTGTCAATGACCTGCGCGCCCAGTCCCGTCGCGGTGCGCGTGTGCCCTACGAGTTCGTCTCCCTGGAATACCTGCTGCACGACATGCGTCTGTACAAGAGCCGGGAAGAGCTCAGTCTGATGCGCAAGGCGGCGAAAATATCGGTAAAGGCGCATATCAATGCCATGAAAGCCTGCCGCCCCGGCATGTATGAATACGAGCTGGAAGCCGAATTTCTCTATGAGTTTCGCCGCAACGGCGCCGGCTGGGCCTATACCTCGATCGTTGGTGGCGGCGAAAATGCCTGCATCCTGCATTACACCGAAAACAATGCCGTGCTCAATGAAAAACAGCTGGTGCTGATCGATGCCGGTGCGGAATACGAGGGTTATGCCGCGGATATTACCCGTACCTTTCCGGTAGATGGCAAGTTCCGCGCCGCGCAGAAGGAAATCTACGAGCTGGTGCTGGCCGCGCAGGAGGCCGCTTTCGCCAGGGTCAAGCCGGGCAATCACTGGAACGACCCTCACGATGCGGCAGTGCGGGTGCTGACAAAGGGCATGGTCGAGCTTGGCCTGCTCAAGGGCAAACCGGCGCAGCTGATCAAGGATGGCGCCTATATGAAATACTATATGCACCGCACCGGCCACTGGCTGGGCATGGACGTGCATGATGTCGGTGACTACAAGGTTGATGACAGGTGGCGGCTGTTCGAGCCCGGCATGGTGCTGACCGTGGAGCCGGGTCTGTATATTCCGCATGGCAGCCGCGGCGCCAAGCGCTGGTGGGATATCGGCGTGCGCATCGAGGATGATCTGGCCGTGACCAAAGACGGCTACGAGCTGCTGACCAAAGGCCTGCCGCGCACGGTGGAAGAAATTGAAGGTGTTATGGCTTCGTGATCCATTAAAATACTTTTTACCACGGAGGACACAGAGGTCACAGAGTTTTATTATGTGGTGTAAGGCTGCAGGAAAAATACAGATATTTCTCTGTGTCCTCTGTGTTTAAAAAAGTTTTTACTATGACAGGTGAACAAACAGGTTTATTTGATTTAATTATTATTGGCGGTGGTCTTGCCGGGGCCAGTCTTGCCTGTGCGTTGCGCGGGCAGGGACTGAAGATTGCTGTGGTTGAGGCCTATGAAATCAATACGCAGGAGCAGCCCTGCTATGACGAGCGCACGGTGGCGTTGTCATACGGCAGCCGGGTGATATTCGACAGCATGGGTGTGTGGGACAGGCTGTCGGATTGCGCCGAGCCGATCGATACGATTCATATTTCCGACCGTGGTCATTTCGGCGTTACCCGCCTGACGAAAGAACAGGAAGGCGTCGAGGCGCTGGGCTATGTGCTGGAGAACCTCTGCATCGGTCAGCAGCTTTATAAGCTTATGCGCGAACAGGATGATATTTCGCTGTTCTGTCCGGCGCAGCTGCTTGAACTGAAGCAGGCGGCGCAGCAGGTCAGCGTGGATATCAGCATTGACGGCAAGACGCAGAAACTGAGCGGCCGTTTGCTGGTTGCCGCCGACGGCAATCGCTCGCAGGTGCTGCAGATGCTGGCCATTGGCAGCAGCCGCCAGGACTATGGCCAGAGCGCCCTGATCTGCAATGTCACCCCCGCCAAAAAACACCATAATGTCGCCTATGAGCGCTTTACCGACAGCGGCCCGCTGGCCTTTCTGCCGATGAAAGACAACCGCTGTTCGGTGGTCTGGACGCTGGAGCCCGAGCAGGCCGAGTATCTTTACGCGCTGGAAGACGAGGACTTTCGTGCGCTGTTGCAGCAGCGCTTCGGCTACCGTCTGGGCATGATTCAGAAAACCGGCAAGCGTGCGGTTTACCCGCTGTTTATGCAGGCGGCCACGCAGATGAGTCACCGGCGCGTTGCCATTATCGGCAATGCCGCGCACAGCGTGCATCCGGTGGCCGGTCAGGGCTTTAATCTGGCGCTGCGCGATGTGGCCCTGCTGGCCGAGCTGGTCGTCGAAGCCGGTCGTTCCGGTCAGGATATTGGCGCTGATATCCTGCTGCAGCAGTATGTGAATACGCGTGAACAGGATATCCAGCGCGTCTACCGTTTTACCGATGTGCTGGTAAAGACCTTTTCCAATGCCATCGAGCCGCTTGCCCACCTGCGTTCCTGCGCCCTGCAGCTGGTCGACATGGTGCCGGAGCTGAAGCATCAGCTGGGCCGGCAGAGCATGGGTCTGGCCGGGCGTCTGCCGCGGCTGGGCAGGGGGCTGCCGCTATGAGTGAACGGCCCCGTCAACAGGGCAGTACACAGACCTTCGATGTGCTGATAGTCGGTGGCGGTATTGTCGGCCTGACCCTGGCTTCCGAGCTGGCAGGCAGTGACTTTTCTGTGGCCGTGGTTGAGCGTCAGCCGCCGAGGCCGGTGAGCGATACGCCGGAGTGCCGGGTCTCCGCCATCAACCGCTTTGCCATTACCCAGTACCGGCAATGCGGTGTCTGGCAGCATCCACTGGCCGAGCGTGCCGGCGCCTTTGAAAAAATGACGGTCTGGGACCATCAGGGCGCCGGGCAGATCCATTTTGACAGTGCAGAACTGGGCCTGCCGGCTCTGGGTGTGATTATCGAAAACAATGTCCTGGTGCAGATGCTGTTCGACGCCGTGGCGAAGGCGGACAATATCAGCCTGTTGTGTCCTGAGGAAATTACGCAGATTAATTACCCGGTCGATGACAGTGATCTGCCCTCGGTCAGCCTGGCTTCGGGTGATGCCATCAGCGCACAGTTGCTGGTCGGCGCCGATGGCGTGAATTCGCGCGTGCGCGAGGCGGCGATGATTGAGCGCAGCCGAAAAAGCTATCAGCAGCAGGCGCTGGTGTGCAATGTGACAACCCGTGAAAGCCATGAAAACACGGCCTGGCAATGCTTTCTGCCGAGCGGCCCGCTGGCCTTTCTGCCCATGTTCAACGGCGAAAGCTCCATAGTCTGGTCGCTGGATAATGCCCTGGCCGAAGAAAAAATGGCCCTGTCCGAGGAGGCTTTTATGGTCGATCTGGCAGAAGCCTTTGAATATCGCCTGGGTGAAATCGAGACAGTCAGTCAGCGCTTTCTGTTTCCCTTAACCCACGGCCACGCGCGCGACTATGTCAAACCCCGGCTGGCCCTGATCGGTGATGCCGCCCACAATATCCATCCGCTGGCTGGCCAGGGTGCCAACCTCGGTATTGCCGATGCCGCCGCCCTGGCCGAGGTCATCAAGCAGGCTCGGGCAAAAGGCCGGGACTGGTCGGCGGTGCACAGCCTGAAAAAATACCAGCGCCAGCGCAAGGGCGCCAACCAGCTGATGGAGCTGTCGATGACAGGTTTCAAGGAGCTGTTCGGCAATGACAATGCCCTGCTGGCCGAAATCCGCAATGCCGGCCTGAGCCTTGTTGATCACCTGCCGGCGCTGAAATACAGGATGATTAAACAGGCGCTTGAGGGGTGAGAACTTAAAAGCTTTAACCACAGAGGACACAGAGGACACAGAGTTTTCTGTTTTTGCTTTACTCGTCATTGCGAGCGCAGCGAAGCAATCTCGTTCAGGCGCCAGGTTCACGAGATTGCTTCGCTGCGCTCGCAATGACAGTTGATAAAAACAATAAAAAGCTTTTCTCTGTGTACCTCTGTGTCCTCTGTGGTTCAAGTTTTTATAATGATTGCCACTATGATTTATCCGGATTATGGTGCCTGAATGCGTGTAAAATCCGCCATTGAATTTAACTTCGGCCGGCTGCTGTGCCAGATCTGTTATGAGCAATAAAACCGTTCTTTTTGACAAACACGTGGAATATGGCGGCAAGATCGTGGATTTTGCCGGCTGGCAGATGCCGGTGAATTATGGCTCGCAGATTGACGAGCACCACCAGGTGCGCAATGACGCCGGTATGTTCGATGTATCGCACATGAAAATCATCGACCTGCTGCCGGCCTCTGACGATGCCGATATCAAGGGTTTTCTGCAGTATATGCTGGCCAATGATGTGGCCAAACTGAGCGAGCCGGGCAAGGCGCTGTACAGCTGTATGCTTAATGAAAACGGCGGTGTTATCGACGACCTGATTGTTTATTATCTGAATGCCGACTGGTACCGCCTGGTGGTCAATGCCGGTACCGCAGAGAAGGATATTGAATGGTTGCAGCAGCATGCCGGCCGGTTCGATGTGACCCTGAAAGTACGTGATGACCTGGCCATGATTGCGGTGCAGGGGCCTGATGCGCGGGAGAAGGCACTGAGTGTCATGCCCGACGATATCGCCAAAGCGGCTTCTGTCATCAAGCGTTTTTACGGTGTCGCCAGAGGCGACTGGTTTGTCGGGCGCACCGGCTATACCGGTGAGGACGGCTTTGAAATCATGCTGCCCAAAACCGAAGCCCCTGCTTTCTGGGATGCGCTGGCCGCTGCCGGGGTCAAACCCTGTGGTCTGGGCGCGCGCGATACCCTGCGCCTGGAAGCGGGCATGAACCTGTATGGCAGCGATATGAGCGAAGAGACTTCACCGCTGATTTCCGGTCTGGCCTGGACCGTGGCCTGGCAGCCGGAGACACGTGACTTTATCGGTCGCAGTGCGCTGGAGGCGGAAAAGGCCGCCGGTGTCGATCAGAAGCTGGTAGGCCTGGTGCTGGAAGATCGCGGTATCCTGCGCGGCCATCAGAAGGTTGTCGCAGAAGATGAAAGCGGTAATGTGATCGGTGAAGGCGAAATTACCAGTGGCACATTCTCGCCCAGTCTGCAAAAATCCATTGCCCTGGCGCGTGTACCGGTCACTATCGGCAGTCACTGCAAGGTGGAAATTCGCGGCAAACTGCTCAATGCCACCGTGGTCAGGCCGGTTTTTGTGCGCGAAGGCAAGCCGGTCTGACAGATAACCGCTGGCAATGGGCGTGTGAATAAGGCTGGTATTTTCCGCGAATAAAGTTAAAGTAGTGAGCCGTAAACAAGGGGGAGAAGACAGCCCCGGAACAAATCGATCAGGTGACAATAATGAGTGAAATTCCTTCAGAGTTAAAATATACCGATTCCCACGAATGGCTGCGTCTGGATGAAGACGGTCTGGTAACCGTGGGCATTACCGACCACGCGCAGGAGCTGCTGGGTGACCTGGTCTTTGTCGAACTGCCCGAAGCCGGCACCGAGTACTCCACCGGCGATGAGTGCTGTGTGGTTGAATCCGTCAAGGCGGCTTCCGATGTTTATATGCCGATCAGCGGTGAAATTGTTGAGGTCAATGATATGCTCTCCGACGAGCCGGAAGTGATCAACAGCTCACCCTATGATAATGGCTGGCTGTTTCGCATCCAGCCTTCGGCGCCCGAAGAACTTGAAGAACTGATGGACGCTGAAGCCTACGCCGCCGAAATCGAAGAATAACGACAAAGTTGGCAGTCGGCAGCCGTCAGTTGGCAGTAACCACCCATAACTGACGACTGACGGCTGCCGACTGCCAACTTTTTTATCATGCCTTTTATTCCCCATACCGAAACCGAAATAAAACAGATGCTGGACGCCATTGGCGCTGACAGCACCGAAGACCTGTTCGATGAGATTCCGCCGCACCTGCGCGAGGTTTCGCTGGCGGGGATTCCACAGGGCATGACGGAAATGGAAATCGCCCGTCTGATGCGCCAGCGCGCGCAGCAGAACAGTACGGCCCTGTGTTTTCTTGGCGCCGGCGCCTACGAGCACCATATTCCGGCGGCGGTCTGGGAGATCACCACCCGCGGTGAGTTCTACAGTGCCTATACGCCCTACCAGGCAGAGGCTTCCCAGGGTACCCTGCAGCTGACCTATGAATACCAGAGCATGATGACCGCGCTGATGGCCATGGATGTATCCAATGCCTCACTGTATGACGGCGCCTCCGGCCTGGCCGAAGCCATACTTATGGCGGTGCGCGGCAACCGCAAGTCGAAGTCGCGCAAGATCCTGGTGCCGACTACGGTCAACCCGGTTTACCGCAGAACCGCGCATACCATCGTCAAGGGGCAGAATATCGAGCTGCTGGATGTGCCCTATGACAGCAATACCGGCACGGTGACCCTGGACGAGATCAAGCAGCAGTGTGAAGCCGCCGGTGGTGATATTACCGCCGTGGTGCTGCAGCAACCCAATTTCTTCGGCTGCCTGGAAGCGGTGGATGAAATTACCGACTGGGCGCATGAAAACAATATACTGCTGATTGCTGTGGTCAATCCCATGGCCATGGCAGTGCTGACTCCGCCGGGCGAATGGGGCAGCGCCGAGAAGAATAGCGGCGCCGATATTGCCTGCGGCGACGGCCAGCCGCTGGGCGCGCCCATGTCCGCCGGCGGACCGTATTACGGTTTTCTCTGCTGCAAGCAGAACCTTGTGCGGCAGATGCCGGGGCGTATTATCGGGCGTACTGTCGATCTCGATGGTCGTGAGGGCTTCGTGCTAACGCTGCAGGCGCGTGAGCAGCATATCCGCCGCTCCAAGGCGACCTCCAATATCTGTACCAATCAGGGCCTGGTGGTGACCGCCTCAACGATTTATATGGCGATTATGGGTGCGCAGGGGCTGGAGAATACCGCTGCCGCCTGTTATGCCAATAACCGCAAGCTGGTGGAAAGCCTTACCGCCATTCCCGGTGTAAAAGCCGCCTTTACCAGTCCCTGTTTCCACGAAACCGTATTGCAGCTGGAACAGAGCGCCGAAAAGGTGCTGGCCGAGCTGATGCACCATGGCATTCTCGGTGGTTATAAGCTGGGCGGGGATTATCCCGAGCTGGGCGAGGCCATCCTGGTCTGCACCACCGAAATGCGCAGCGATGACGATATTCAGACTTACGCCAGAGCGCTGGAGAAAGTACTGGCCGGTGAGCCGGTGATGGCCGAGGAGGGCGTGTTATGCTGATTTTCGAACATTCCGCCGAGGGCCGTCGCGGCGCGCCGCAGTCACCCGCAGAAAAGGCGCCACTGGATGGTATTCCGCAAAACCTGCTGCGCCAGAGCTCGGCCGGTCTGCCGGAAGTTTCCGAGCTGCAGGCGGTACGCCACTATACGCGTCTGTCGAAGAAGAATTTTTCCATCGATACCGAGTTCTATCCGCTGGGCTCCTGTACCATGAAGTACAACCCGCGCGCCTGCAATTCACTGGCCATGCTGCCCGGTTTTCTCAATACCCACCCGCTGACGCCCGATGCGCAGCAGCAGGGCTTCCTGGCCTGCATGTACGAGCTGCAGGAGATGCTGTGTGAGGTTACCGGCATGGCCGCGTTCTCGCTGGCGCCCATGGCCGGCGCCCAGGGCGAGTTTGCCGGCGTCGCCATGATCGAGGCTTACCACAGGGCGCGCGGCGACCACGAGCGCCGTGAAATCCTGGTGCCGGACGCGGCCCACGGCACCAACCCGGCCACTGCCGTTATGTGCGGTTTCAGCGTCAGGGAAATTCCCACCCTGGACAACGGCGATGTCGATCTCGATGCCTTGAAACAGGCAGTCGGCCCGCAGACCGCCGGCCTGATGCTGACCAATCCGTCCACCCTGGGTGTGTTCGAGCGCAATATCGAAGCCATTGCAACGGTGGTGCATGAGGCCGGCGGCCTGCTGTATTACGATGGCGCCAATCTCAACGCCATTCTCGGCAAGATCCGCCCCGGCGACATGGGTTTTGATGTAATCCACTCCAATCTGCACAAGACCTTTTCCACCCCGCACGGTGGCGGTGGCCCCGGTTCCGGCGCGGTGGGTGTGGCCGAACGCCTGCAGCCCTATCTGCCCCTGCCGGTGGTGGCAAAAGAGGATGAGCGCTACCGTTACCTCACGAGCGAAGACCGGCCGGAAAGTATCGGTCGCCTGTCGGCCTTTATGGGCAATCCGGGCGTATTATTGCGCGCCTATGTCTATATGCGTTTTCTGGGGCGCGAAGGCATGGTGCGCGTGGCCGAGTTTGCCACCCTTAATGCCAACTATATGATGGCCGAAGCAAAACGCCGCGGCTTTACCCTGGCCATCGAAAACCGTCGTGCCAGCCACGAGTTTATTATTACCCTGAAAAACGAGGCCCGTGAGTTTCATGTGTCCGCCATGGACTTTGCCAAGCGCCTGCTGGATCTCGGCTATCACGCCCCCACCACCTACTTTCCCCTGCTGGTCCCCGAATGCCTGCTGATCGAGCCTACCGAAACCGAAGCAAAAGAAGCCCTCGATGGTTTTATGGACGCGCTGGAACAGATAAAACACGAAGCCGAAACCAATCCGCAACTGCTGCACGACGCGCCGCAGACCCTGCCGGTGAAAAGACTGGATGAGGTGAGGGCGGCGAAACAGCTGGACCTTGCTTATGAACCTTGCCGGAGGCAAGGTTAGTGAATAGTGAATAACTAATAGTGAATAGTGAGAAGCGGGAAAAACTTCGTTTTTCCTGTTTTGGTATTTTAAAATTCACTATTCACTGCCGTAATCGTGTGGAAAAGGCTATGCCTTTTCCACACGATTACGGCCGAGCTCTTTCGCCTGATAAAGCGCAATATCCGCCCGGTCGAGCAGTTCTTCGATCGAGTCATTCTCTCCCTTGAATTCGGTGACGCCGAAGCTGCTGGTCAGGTGACCGACGGTTTTGAAGTTGTATTTGTCAATCTTGTCGCGCAGGCGTTCTGCGTGGATCATCGCGCCGCTGATGTCGGTTTCGGGTGTCAGGATAATAAATTCCTCGCCGCCATAGCGGGCGAAGATATCTGCCTTGCGGTTCATGGAATCAACAAGCTTTGTTACCTGTTCGAGGACTTCATCGCCGACCTGGTGGCCATAGGTATCATTGATCAGTTTGAAATGATCAAGGTCGAAAAAAATAATGGAAAAGGTGGTGCCATAGCGTTTGGCCTTGTCGATCTCGGCGTCAAGGAAATGCGCGAAGTGCAGGCGGTTGTAGATCTTGGTCAGGGAGTCGGTAAAGGCCATTTCCCTGAGTTGTGCGCTCAGTGCCTTGATGTGCGCCATCATCAGTCCGAATATCAGCCCGGCTATTACAGGAATAATAAAAGTCTCGGGTGAGAGTTCTATTTTCAGTATATAGCGGGTATGAATAATATTCAGGACGGCTACGAGCAGGCAGCACAGGCTGGTATACAGAAGATAGATAAGAAATTTTTTTGGCGCAATTTGGCGGTGCATAGTCGTTGTCTAAGACCTTTTGTAATGGTAGTGTAACCTTAAAAACTGTTTTTGTCTGCAGGTGATTAAAAAGAGGAAGGGGTTATGATGTTGAAAAAGCTGAAGGTTTTGAGCGGTATTCCTGTTTTGCTGATACTGCTGGGCATATTGCAGCTGGCCGCGGTTAATAATGCTTATGCACGTACGATCGGAGATATTACGGTTCCCGAAACGGTAACCGTTGCTGGTAAAAAGCTGCAGCTCAATGGCGCCGGTTATCGAACCAAGTTTGTGTTCAAGCTATATGTCGGTGCGCTGTATACCGAAGAAAAGGCGGATACGCGTGATGCCCTGCAGGCCATGAAAGGGCCGAAGCGGGTACTGATGCATATGATCTATGACGAGATCAGCCAGAAAAAGATGGCCGGTGCCTGGCGTGAAGGTTTCGAGGAGAACACCAGTGATGCGCAGATGCAGAAACTGCAGGAGCGTCTGCAGGCCTTTATCAAACTGTTTCCCGACCTGAAGGAAGGCGACATTGTTTATCTGGATTATATTCCCGGCACAGGCACGCGCGTCATTATCAATGAGCAGCTGAAAGGAACCATAGCCGGCGAGGATTTTTATCATGCCCTGCTCGATGTCTGGCTGGGCGACGAGCCGGCCGATGATGACCTGAAAGCGGCCATGCTGGGACAGGAGGACGACTAACGCGTCTACGGCCTGTTCATATCCCTGGCCGCGCGGCGAAATTCCGTTTCCGGCAGTACACCGTTGATGACCCTGTTGCCGAAGACAAAGGCCGGCACGCTCTCGATATCGTGCTGGCGGGCGCTGTGATAGTTGCCCGAGAGGCGTTGTGCAAAGGCGTCATCCGTCCACGCGCTTTCAATAAGATGAGCATCAACACCGCTGTCTGCGGCAATATCTCTTAGTACATCACGGCTGCCAATATTCCGGCCATCGACAAAATAGGCGGCAAACAGGGCCTCATGCAGGCGATAAAAAATCTCCCGGCCGCACTGCTTGCCGGCTTCTGCCAGCAGCAGGGCGTCCCGGGAGTTGGTAATAAAGGCCGGTTCATTCAGCGTGACGCCTTCTTCTTCGGCTATCCGGCGCAGGTTGGTGAGCAGCTGTTGCCAGTGTTCGCTGGAATAGTCCAGGGCTTCAATATCATCGCCCTGGGCAGAAAGTTCGGGGTGGATTTCCAGGAAGCACCAGTTGATCTTCAGCTCATAGCTGTCCTTCAGTTTCTGCAGTCGGTGGTGACCCAGGTAGCAGAACGGGCAGATATAATCGCTGTAAACGGTGACTTTAAGTTCGGGCAGGGCTGTCATTATTTTTCACCTCTTCAGTGTAAGGTGCTGGCAGGCTGATTTAGTTCAGTAACATGCCCAGACTGAGAGCGAATAACAGGGCGGAAAAACTCAGACGCAGGCTTTTTTCACTGATGCTGTGCGCTACCTTAGCACCCACCGGGGCAAAGGCAAAACTGGCAATGGCAATGAACAGCAGGGCATAAAGATTGAGATAACCGATATTGCCCGGCCCGGTTGGCAGAGAATAGCTGGCGCTAATATAGGAAAGGCTGCCGGCCAGGGCAATGGGCAGGCCGCAGGCGGCGGAGGTAGCCACGGCTTTTTTCATCGGTATATTAAACCAGTGCAGAAAAGGTACCGTCATGGTGCCACCGCCGATACCCACCAGTGATGAAACAAAGCCGATAACAAAGCCACCCATGGCAGAAGCCAGCTTGCCGATACGTTCGCGATGAACGCGTGGCGTTGTTTTCAGCAGCAGGTGAATGGCCACCAGCAGTTCGAAAACCGCAAAAAAGCCTTTTAAAATACGACTGTCAATGGCAGAGGCAAACAGGCCACCGCTCCAGGCGCCGAGCAGAATACCGGGCGTCAGGAGAAAAAACACCGACCAGAGCACGGCGCGTCTTTTATGATGGGCATAAGTGGAGGAAGCCGCGGTAATGACAATGCTGGCCAGCGATGTGGTCAGTGCCATATGCATAATCATGGAAGCTTCCACGCCCTGCGTGTTGAACACGAAATACAGTACCGGTACGATAATCAGCCCGCCACCCACGCCCAGCAGCCCGGCGGCAAAACCGGCGCAGGCGCCGGTAAAAAGGTAGAGCAGGGCTTCCAGTAAAGTAGGGGTCATTGGTCAGGATGTGTTAAAAGCATTGCCGCAAAGCACGCAAAAAGCGCGAATTTTTTTTAAAGCTGAACCGCAGAGGCGCCTCTGCGGTTCAGCTTTTAACTTTCATGCACACTGCCAGCCATCCGCCGGGAACGCTATCGCTTATCCCGGCCTACCCGAAAACAGAAACATTCGCGCTTTTTGCGTGCCTTGCGGCAATCGTTCTACGCTTTCTGATGCAAACGCTCTACCAGCTCGCAGTCAAGATACGCCGCATCCCCGGCATCGCCGGCAAGTACACTAAACGGCTGCTCCGGTTCGCCCATCTGATCGAGCACGATGCTGGCGCCGGTAAAGTCATGGTCGCGCGTGTAGTCATTGATGGTAATAATGGTTTTCAGTTTTGCGCCCATGGATGATTTGATGCCGTTGATTGAATCCTCGAAGGCAATACATTCTTCCGGCGTCAGCGACATTTTCTCCATGGCATAGTCATAGATGTCCGGCGCGGGTTTCTTGGCCGGCACGATATCGCCGGCGGCAATGACTTCGAACCAGTCGATAGACTCGCTGCCCAGGGTGTGTTCAAGCAGGGCGGTGACGTTTTCCGGTGTGGTCGTGGTGGCAATGGCCAGGCGGTAGCTTTTTTCGCGCGCCTCATTGATCAGGCGTTCCACACCCGGGCGCAGGGGGATGGCGCCGGTAGACAACAGCTCGGTGTAATGGCGGGTCTTGGCCTGGTGTAATTCCGGGATCATGGCTTCGATATTGTCCGGTATTTCATTGTCCCTGAGAAAATGATCGACATAGAATTTCATGCGTTCCTTGCCGCCGGTGACTTCCAGCAGTTTGCCATAGGTGTCCACGCTCCAGTCCCAGCCCAGACCGTATTCTTCGAAAGCCAGGTTAAAGGCCACACGGTGGCCATCGCGTTCGGTATCGGCAAGGGTGCCGTCTACATCAAATAAAAAAGCTTTTAAATCTGCCATTAAAGTTCCCGTTATTGATTTGCGTCGGCTTATTCGTCAAGACGTCCGCATGAATTCATGTAAAAATGGGATTTTACAGGATGGTTGATGGAAAAAATACGCTAATCCCGGGGGCTGTTGATTTAGTGTTAACAGGCCCCAGGAGGGGTTTGCCGCCTGATATTAATGATAACTACCTGAATGAACTCTCGGCAGAATGATAATCAGCAGGAAACGGATGCGGGCATAAGGCCTGAGTCCAGACACGCCTATTCCTGGCCGCTTATCTGGTCGATCGTCAAGCGTCACAAAAAGACCCTGCTACTGGCCAATGCCATCGCCCTGATGGCGGCGCTGATCAGCGTGCCGGTTCCCCTGCTGATGCCGTTGCTGGTCGATGAAGTACTGCTGAACAAGCCGGGAAAAATTGTTGAATCGCTGTCGCTGGTGTTTCCGTCCGACTGGCTGACCCCGGTCGGTATTATTGCCATCGTTATGCTGCTTTCCATGCTGCTGCGCCTGGTAGCGCTGCTGCTGGCGGTGTTGCAGACGCGAGAATTTACCCGGGTGGCCAAAGAGGTTACCTACCGCATCCGCGTGGATCTGCTGCAGCATTTGCAGAAGGTGTCCATGGCCGAGTATGAAGCCGTCGGTTCCGGCGCGGTAACCTCCCACCTGGTCACCGACGTTACCGCCATCGATGATTTTCTCGGCGCTACCCTAAGCAAGTTTATAGTTGCGGTGCTGACGGTTATCGGTGTCGCCGCTATTCTGCTGTGGATGCACTGGCAGCTGGCCCTGTTTATTCTGCTGATGAACCCGGTGGTGATCTATTTCACCATGGTGATGGGCAAAAGGGTGAAAAGGTTGAAGAAGAATGAAAATGTTTCCTTCGAGCTGTTTCAGCAGGCGCTGATCGAAACCCTGGATGCCATTCAGCAGATCCGCGCCAGTAACCGGGAGGGGCATTACCTGAAACGGGTCATCGACCGGGCAGGGCGCTTGCGTGACAATATGGTGGCTTTCGGCTGGAAAAGCGATGCCGCCACCCGGCTGTCATTCTTTATTTTCCTGATGGGCTTTGAGTTTTTCCGTGCGCTCAGCATGGTGGTGGTGCTGTTCAGCGGCCTGACCATAGGCGAAATGTTTGCGGTGTATGCCTATCTCTGGTTTATGATGACGCCGGTGCAGGAGATTCTGGGTATACAGTACAGCTATTACAGCGCCAATGCCGCCATGGAACGTATCAATCGCCTGCTGGCGATGCACCGCGAGCCCGAGTACCCGCACAAAAAGAATCCGTTTGCCGGCAAGCATACCGTCAGCCTGCGCGTTGACGATATCCACTTTTCCTATGGCGACGGCCTGCCCGTGCTTGATGGCGTCAGCCTGAATATTGCCAGGGGTGAAAAGGTGGCGCTGGTCGGCGCCAGTGGCGGTGGCAAGTCGACCCTGGTGCAGATTATTCTCGGGTTATACCCGGCCGATTCCGGTGAACTGTATTTCGATGAGGTCAATCTCAGGGATATCGGCCTGGACGTGGTGCGTGAGAATGTTGCAACCGTGCTGCAGCACCCGGCCATGTTTAATGACAGCGTGCGCGAAAACCTGTGCCTGGGCCGTGATATCGATGATGAGCGTATCTGGCAGGCGCTGGCCATTGCGCAGATGACCGAAGTGGTGAAGGACATGCCGGAACAGCTCGACAGTATTATCGGGCGCAGCGGTATTCGCCTGTCCGGCGGCCAGCGTCAGCGTCTGGCCATTGCCCGTATGATACTGGCCGATCCCAAAGTGGTCATCCTTGATGAGGCCACTTCATCACTGGATATCGAGACCGAGGCAAAACTGCACCGCGCCATGCATGACTTCCTGCAACACCGCACCACGCTGATTATCGCCCATCGTCTGAGTGCGGTGCGTCAGGCCGACCGGGTACTGGTGTTCGATGCCGGCCGGATTATCGATGAAGGCAATCACGAGGAGCTGATACAGCGCGATGGCCTGTATCGTGACCTCTATGGCAACCGCTGCTGATTTTCAGGGAAAAACACTTTCGGTCCGCGAAGAGCGCCAAAGACGCAAAAACGCCATGTCTTTTCTGCTTTATTCGCGTTCTTTGCGTTCTTCGCGGACTGAAAAAGTTTTTCTTACCTCCTTGTGTTAAATTGCGGTTTTCCTGAACCAGCCATGGAGCATGCCATGATAAAAAGAATGCTAGCCGTTTTTGCCTTTTCCCTGTTTGTGACAGCGGCTCAGGCCGTCGGTATCGGCACCGGTGGCGTCAGTACCGCTTTTTCCAGAGGCTCTACCAGCGTGGGTGTGGTTGCCGGTTCCGGTTCAGCCTTTAATGATAACTATATTATTCTCGGTCTGGGCGTTGGCTATTATGTGGTGAAAGGCCTGGAGCTGGGTATCGATGCGCAGTACTGGTTTTCCGGTGACCCGGCCATTACCAAGATCAGCCCGCAGGTTCGTTACGTGTTTACCCAGCCGAAGACCCTCAAGCCGTACCTTGGTGCCTTCTACCGGCGTACTTTTATCAGTAGCGACATCTATGATGATTATAATTCCTATGGTGGTCGTGCAGGGCTCTATTTTTCAAGTAGCGGCGGCGTTTATATTGGCGGTGGCGTGGTTTATGAAAAATATGCCGATTGTGACCTGTTTGTGGATTGTTCAAACACCTACCCTGAAATTCTGTTCCAGGTCAGCTTCTGACAAAACGGCATAAAAAACTTGTGCTGAACAGGATCATACTGTATTATTGGAATCATTCTAATAATTCGCAACAACGATGAGGTTTCTGCAATGAAAAAAAGCCTGCTTTCTGCTCTGACACTGACTTTACTCGGCATCACTGCCGCTCCCGTACAGGCCGCCTGGGAAGCTCTGCCCGAGGTCGCGCCGGCACCGAAAGACAACCCAACCACGCCGGCCAAGGTCGAGCTGGGTAAAATGCTGTATATGGATCCACGCCTGTCCTCCACCGGCACCGTTTCCTGTAATTCCTGTCACAATGTAATGGAAGGTGGTGATGACAGCCGCCCGGTTTCCATGGGCGTTAATGGCAAAACCGGTGGTCGCAGCGCGCCGAGCGTCTGGAATGCAGCGTTCTATTCCGTGCAGTTCTGGGACGGTCGCGTCAATTTGCTGGAAGACCAGGCCAAGGGCCCGATGACCAACCCGGTTGAAATGGGTGCGCCTAATCATGACCATGTTATGGCCAAAATTCGCGCCATTCCCGGCTATCAGGCTTCCTTTGAGAAAGCTTTTGGCAAGGATTCCATGACTATCGAGAATACGGCCAAGGCGATTGCCGCCTTCGAGCGTACCCTGATTACGCCGAACAGTGCGTATGACCGCTATGTCAAAGGCGATAAAAAAGCCATGACTGCGCAGCAGGTTCAGGGCATGAAAACCTTTGCCGAGGTTGGCTGTAACTCATGCCATTCCGGCGCGAACTTCAGTGGTCCGAAAATGCCGGTTGGCCAGGGCTTTTACGCCACCTTCCCGACCTTTACGGATAACAAGTACAGCAAACAGTATGACCTGATGGCCGACAAGGGTCGCCAGGAAGCCACCGGCAAGGCTGCCGATGCGCATAAGTTCCGCGTACCGACACTGCGTAATATTACCGATACTGCGCCGTACTTCCATAATGGCTCGGTCAATGATCTGTCTGAGGCGGTTCGCGTTATGGCTAAAACCCAGCTGAACAAGGACTTAAGTGATAAACAGGTGGCCGACATCGTGGCATTTCTCGGCGCCCTGACCGGTCCATATCCTGAAATCACCATGCCTCGCCTGCCGGCCACCGCCGGTACCAGCCTGGTAGGCGCCAGGGAGTAGTTCTGAGACAGGCAGGGAAGAGGATAAATATAAGCCCCTTCTAATATTAAAGGATAATCCTGCAAAGGATGGGGTAAAATAACGGGGAGCCGGAAACGGCTCCCCTTTTTTTATTTCAGAGACCCGCAAGGGCAAGGTTAGCATTATGGCAACAGTAGAGATTACCAAAGATACGTTACAGGACACGATCGAGAACAATGATATTGTCATTATCGATTTCTGGGCACCCTGGTGTGGCCCGTGCAAGTCCTTTGCCCCGATTTATGAAGCGGTTTCCGAAAAACATGACGACATAGTTTTTGCCAAGGTCAACACCGAGGAAGAGCAGGAGCTGGCCGCCGGTTTCCAGATCCGCTCCATCCCCACCCTGATGATATTCCGTGACCAGATCGCCATTTTCTCCCAGGCCGGCATGCTGCCGGAAAGCGCGCTGGAAGAAGTTATCGGCAAGACCCGTGAGCTGGATATGGACCAGGTACGCAAGGAAGTGGCCGAGCAGCAGGCCAAGGCGCAGGAACAGGCCTAGTTTTTTAAAAGCGTTTTTGGCCGCAAAGGACGCAAATAAACGCAAATAATGTTTCCTGAACGCGGGTGTTTGTGTAGGCCGGCATAAGGCGTAGCCGTTGCTGGCAGATCATGCCTGCTACGCTGGTTTACAGAATACAGGCACAGCATCTGCTCTAACATTTGCGTTTATTCGCGTTCATTTGCGGATAAAATAATTCACGTCTTTGCGTTATTTGCGGCCTAAAACGCTTTTATTTTTTGCTCTTTTTGAGCTTCTCGGTTTCATCATGCAGCGCTTTTTTCAGCGCTGCGTCCTTGTCTTTTTCCGCCTGCAGCAGGGCTTTTTCGGCATCGGCAGCGGCCTTTAGCTGGGCGCGGGTTTGTTCCAGTTCGGCCTGAATAGCCTTTAACTGGCGATCGAGTTCCTGCTCCTGCTTCAGCTCTTCCTGTTTTTTCTTTTCGGCTTCCTTTTCCGCTTTGGCCTTGCGCGTGGCCTCGGCGGTAATCGCTTTCTTGCGGATGACTTCCGGCAGTTCCTTTTTTATATCCAGTTTTTTAACCGTGGTATTGCCGCTGGGCGTTTTGATTTTCTTGCGTGGACGCAGTTTGGGCTGGGGTTTTTCAACCCGGGTGTGGGTAACCGCCGGTTTGGCTTTTTTCGGTGCTGCGGCTGGCGCCAGCATGGGTTTGGCCGGGGTGCGCTTCGGACGCAGGCCGCGCAGGGCGGATTTGACCCGCTTGGTCACCTCTTCGACATCACCATGGGCCTCGACAATACGCAAAATACCTTTCTGCTTGTAATAATCGCTGACCGGTTGTGTCAGCGATTCGAAAATCTGCAGACGTCTTTCGATGGTTTCCTCATTGTCATCGCTACGGGCATGCAGGTGGCCGCCGCACTCGTCGCACTTGTCGTCGATGGCAGGCGGCTTGGTGAACAGATTGAACAGGGCACCACAGGACAGACAGGTAAGGCGGCCGGTCATGCGCTGTATCAGCTGTTCAACATCAACATCAAATTGCAGCACGGCATCGATCGGCCGGCCGAGAATATCAAGAATTTCATCAAGGGCGCGCGCCTGGGCCAGGTTACGCGGGAAACCATCCAGAATGAATCCCTGCTCGGCATCCGGACGGATAATCCGCTCGCGGATCATGCCGATAACGATATCATTGGGCACCAGCTGGCCGGCGTCCATAATGGTTTTTGCCTGCCGGCCTAAAGGGGTCTGCGCAGCAACAGCGGCGCGTAGCAGGTCGCCGGTGGAAATTTGCGGAATATGATATTTCTCGGTCAGGTACTTGGCCTGCGTGCCCTTGCCTGAACCGGGTGCCCCTATCAGGATTAATTTCATAGTTAGTATCCTGTCACCTGCTAATTTTTGTTATTTCAGTGACTTAGAAGAATAATATGGCGTGAGTGCGGCCTTCTCACTGGCGCGCCTCGCCTTCCTTTTATCTGTTATCAGCGATTCTATCGATTGTTGAGAAATTGTCGAGCCTGATTTGCCGTAAACACTATATAATTGTGCCGATATTTCTGTTATTTTGACGTTTTTTGTGACAAATGCGTCAAAAAGCTGTCTATAACAAAATAATAACGACAACCTTCCGCTTCAGCTGTTTTTTTATTCTATGCCATACCGGTCCCATGTTTCCGACCATTCCTATGAAACGGGTATTTTCAGGTTTCGCGCGATTGTCGCCGCCCTGATCTGCCTGTTGCTTATCGGGGTGCTGCTTACGCGTCTGGCCTGGTTGCAGATTGTCGATCATGATCATTTTGCCGATCTGTCGGAAAACAACCGCATTCGCCTGATGGAGCTGCCACCGACCCGGGGCCTGATTTACGACCGTAACGGCGTTATTCTGGCGGAAAACAAGCCGACTTTTCACCTGGAGGTCATACCCGAGCAGGTTGAGGATATGGATGCGACTCTCAAGGGTCTGGCAGAGCTGGTCACGCTGACAGAGAGTGATATCAAACGCTTTAAGGAGCAGCTCAAGGTGCACCGCTCTTTTCAGCGAATTTCCCTGCGCACCCGTCTGAACGAGGAGGAGGTGGCAAAGCTGGCGGTCAATCACTACCGTTTTCCAGGGGTCGACGTCAATGCGCGCCTGACCCGGTTCTATCCGCAGGGTGAGAGCACCGCCCATGTTATCGGTTATGTGGGGCGTATTAACGCAAAAGATCTGACGGTGATTGACGAGGGTAATTACCGGGGCACCAATTATATTGGCAAGACCGGACTGGAAAAATACTATGAGGCCGAACTGCATGGCAAGGTTGGCCAGCAGAAGGTTGAGGTCAATGCCCAGGGGCGGATATTGCGCGTCATCGAAAAGGTGCCGCCGGTGCCTGGCAATGATCTGGTACTGAATCTCGATATTGAATTGCAGCATATTGCCGAGGAGGCGCTGGGTGAGTTTGCCGGGGCGGTCATTGCCATTGAACCGCATACCGGCGCGGTCGTGGTGTTTGTCAGCAAGCCCGGCTACGACCCCAATATGTTTGTGCATGGCATTAGCCATAAAAAATACAACGAGTTGCAGCATGGTATCGACAAACCGCTGTTTAACCGCGCCCTGTTCGGACAGTACCCGCCGGGGTCAACCTTCAAGCCGTTTATTGCGCTGGCCGGTATCGAGAAACGCCGCTTTGGCATACGAGAATCTATATTATGCCGAGGACACTATCTGCTGCCCGGTGATGAGACCAAACGCAAGTACCGTGACTGGAAGAAGACCGGCCATGGTATGGTCGATTTCACCAAATCCATCGAGCAGTCCTGTGATGTGTATTTTTATGAGCTGGCCTATCGCATGGGTATTGACCAGATGCACGACTTTCTCGCCCAGTTCGGTTTTGGTGAAAGAACCGGTATCGATCTGCTGGGTGAGCGCCGTGGCCTGGTGCCTTCTACCGAATGGAAAAAGCGCATACATGGAAAAATCTGGTATCCGGGTGAAACCCTTATTGCCGGCATCGGTCAGGGGTATATGCTGACCACACCGCTACAGCTGGCGGAGGCAACAGCTACCCTGGCCGGGCGAGGCGAGAGAGTTGTGCCGCGTCTGCTGCGTGAGGTACATATGGCGGAGGACGGCAGTATTAAAACGCGTGAGCCGTCAAAGACCCAGATCGAACTTCGCCGCGAACGCCACTGGGATGCTGTTTTTCATGCCATGGAAAAGGTTGTGCATGGCACCTGGGGCACCGCTCGCGCCACCGGCTGGGGTATGAAGTTTAAAATGGCGGGCAAGACCGGTACCGCCCAGGTTTTCGGCATTGCCCAGGACGAGGAGTATGATGCGGAAACCATTGCCAGAAAACTGCGCGACCACGGCCTGTTTATCGGCTTTGGCCCGGTGGAAGACCCGGTGCTGGCGGTTGCCGTAGTGGCGGAAAACGGGGAGCATGGCAGCGCCATGGCGCCGATCGCCAAAAAGCTGATTCAGCGCTATATGGAAAAATACACACCGGAAAAACTGAAATCAAAACGTAAAAAACATGCCCGCAAATAATTCACAATTTTTCGATACGGACTACCAGAGCCGCACCTCGCGGATCCTGCAGTCGCTGCATATCGATCCGGTATTGCTGGCGGGTCTGCTGCTGCTGATGGCTGCCGGCCTGGGCATCCTGTACAGCGCGTCCGACGGTTCCATGGAAATCGTTCAGCGCCAGGTGGTGCGCCTGTCGATTGCGCTGCTGGTGATGTTCTTCGTGGCGCAGATTCCCCAGCACCAGCTCTATCTGTGGGCGCCCTGGTTTTTCGCCCTCGGTATTATCCTGCTGGTGCTGGTGCTGGTGGTGGGCGATGTCGGCAAGGGCGCGCAGCGCTGGCTCAACCTGTATGTCGTCCGTTTTCAGCCCTCGGAAATGATGAAACTGGTGACGCCGCTGATGCTGGCCTGGTATCTCAGTGAGAAACACTATCCGCCCAAGCTGTCCGCCCTGCTGATATCGCTGGGGCTGGTGGTGTTGCCAACCCTGCTTATTGCCAAACAGCCGGATCTGGGAACGGCACTGCTGGTGGCCGCCGCCGGTTTTTTTGTGATCTTTTTCGGCGGTCTGCGCTGGCGTATCCTGTTCGGTGCGCTGTTTGCCATGCTGGCGATGATACCGGTGCTCTGGCAGTTTATGCACGATTACCAGAAACAGCGCGTGCTTACCCTGCTTGATCCCGAGAGTGATCCGCTGGGTTCGGGCTACCATATTATCCAGTCGATGATTGCCATTGGCTCCGGTGGCCTGTATGGCAAGGGCTGGTTCAATGGCACGCAGTCGCAGCTCGATTTTCTGCCTGAGCGCACCACTGACTTTATTTTTGCTGTGTTTGCCGAAGAGTTCGGCCTGATGGGCGAGATCGTGCTGCTTTCAATCTATGCCTTTATTATTATTCGCGGGCTTTATATTGCCGCCAGGGCAAAGGACAGTTTCGGGCGCCTGCTTGCCGGCAGCCTTAGCATGACCTTTTTTGTGTATTTATTTGTCAATGTCGGCATGGTTTCAGGTATCCTGCCGGTGGTGGGTGTGCCGCTGCCGCTGGTCAGTTACGGTGGCACCTCCATGGTGACCCTGATGGCGGGTTTTGGCATACTGATGTCGATTAGCACCAACCGTCGTCTTATCGCGAAATAATGGCAAAATACCCGTCCCGGACTGTTGCGCCGGGATAGTGACAAGGGAATTATCAATACAGAACAATATGAATTTAATGGAAACCTATATGAACAAAACAACATTATGGACCAGAACCCTTGGCGTCCTGCTGCTCGTGCCGGCTTTACTGATGTCATCGCAGGCTCAGGCCGGTTATGCGGACCGAGAGGACGTGCAGGCGTTTATCGATGAAATGGTAAAAGAGCACGGTTTTGATCGTGACTATCTGGTCAAGCAGTTCAGCAAGGCCAAACGCCTGGACCACGTGCTCGAATCCATTGCCAAACCGGCGGAAAAGGAACTGACCTGGAAACAGTACCGGCCCATTTTTGTTACCGAAAAGCGTGCCCGCATGGGGCGTGAATTTATCAAAAACAACCTGGCAACCCTGCAGCGCGCGGAGGCCGAGTTCGGTGTGCCCAGGGAAATCATCGCCGCCATTATTGGCGTGGAAACCTATTATGGCCGACATACCGGCAAGCACATTATTTTTGATTCACTGACCACGCTGGGTTTCGATTACCCGCCACGGGCAAAATTCTTTCGCAGCGAGCTGAAACAGTTCCTGTTGCTGTCAAAGGAAGAGCATATCGATATCGAGGACATGACCGGCTCCTATGCCGGTGCCATGGGTATGCCGCAGTTCATTTCCAGCAGTTACCGCGCCTACGCGGTGGATTTTGACGGTGACGGCAAGCGTGATCTCTGGCACAGCGTGCCTGATGTGATTGGCAGCGTCGCCAACTATTTCAAAAAGCATGGCTGGGTAAAAGACGGGTTGATTGCCTACCCCGTTGACGTTACCGATGAAAGTATCGTGCCGGAATCGAACAAACTGAAGCCCTATGCCACGGTTGCCTGGTTCAAAAAACAGGGGGTAAAACTCTACCAGCCGGTTACCGACAGCGAAAAGGCAACGCTGATCAGGCTCGATGGCAAAAAAGGCATCGAGTACTGGCTGGGGTTCCAGAATTTTTACGCAATATCACGTTATAACCACAGTGAACTTTACAGCATGGCCGTGTTCCATTTAAGTCAGAAGCTGGAAGATTAAGCCGGAGTATTCTGCTTGACCGTTCGTTACCTGCAATTACCGCTGTTTTGTGCATTAGCCCTGCTGCTGAATGCCTGCGGCGAGGTACGCGACAGCGCGCCGGCCAATTACAGCAAGCAGTGGCATGAAATTCCCAACGCGCTGCCGCAGCCGGTAACGCCGAGCCGTTATGGTAACCCTGACAGCTACGAGGTCAACGGCAAAACCTATCATGTCATGGATTCGGCCGACGGCTTTGCGCAGAAAGGCATTGCTTCCTGGTACGGCAACAAGTTTCATGGCCGCCGTACCTCCAGCGGCGAAGACTATGATATGTATGCCATGACCGCTGCGCACAAGACGCTGCCGATACCGGTGTATGTGGAAGTAACCAATCTGGATAACGGGCGCAAGGCGGTAGTCCGGGTCAACGACCGCGGGCCGTTCCACGAGGGCAGGATTATTGATCTGTCCTATGCGGCGGCGACAAAGCTGGGTGTGGCTCAGACCGGTACGGCCAATGTCATGATTCGCGTGGTGAAATCGAAACAGGATCTAAACCGCCAGCGCAGTGCGTCGATTGTCGAGTCGCCGGTAACGGAAGGTGATAAACTTTATGTCCAGGTCGCGGCGTTCAGCACCGAGGAGAATGCGCTGCAGCATCTGGGGCGTCTGCAGTCGGAAGGTTTTCGCGATGTGCGCCTGCATATTGAAAGCAAAAAAGGCAAACCGGTCTACCGCGTAAGAATCGGCCCGCTGCCTTCGGAGCACGTGGCAAAACAGCTGTTAACCCAGCTGAAACAGAATCAGCACCAGAATATAAAAATAATAAAGGCGAACTGATAATAAAAGCCAACGGAAAACACCTACACCGAATTCAAATGCTACAAAATAATCAGGGCTGTTTCTGACATCTTTCAGGGCTGCACGTCTGCAGGCGTGCGGCATAACGGAATTTCAAGTATAAAAAACGTAATGAAAAAAATAATGTTTCCTATAAAAAAACTATCATCATTAATGTCGTTTTCACTGGCGTTGATTTTATTCAGTCTGCTCCAGGCCAACCTGGCAGTCGCTGCCATGCCGATACCTGCGCCGCCGGATGTGGCTGCAAAAAACTACATTGTTATGGATTTTGCCAGTGGCAAGGTGCTGGCCGAAAAGAACGCTGATGAAAAGATCGAGCCCGCCAGTATTACCAAAATGATGACCGCCTATGTGGTTTACAAGGAGCTGGATGCCGACCGTATGTCCATGGATGACATGGTCGAAATCAGTGAAAAAGCCTGGCGTATGGGCGGTTCAAGAATGTATCTTGAAGTGAATACCAGGGTGCCGGTGCATGAATTGCTGAAAGGACTGATCATTCAGTCGGGCAATGACGCCAGTGTCGCGCTGGCCGAACATGTGGCAGGTACCGAGGAGGCCTTTGTGCAGCTGATGAACCAGTACGCTGCCGAGCTGGGCATGAAGAATACGCATTTCGTCAACAGTACCGGCTGGCCGGACAAGAATCATCTGACCACGGCGCGTGATATAGCCCTGCTGGGGGCCGCTATTATCCGTGAGTTTCCCGAGCATTACGAACTGTACAAGGAAAAGGAATACACCTACAACAATATCAAGCAGTACAATCGCAACAAGCTGCTGTGGCGTGATGAGAGTGTCGATGGTATTAAAACCGGCCATACCGAGTCGGCCGGTTACTGCCTGGTGTCATCGGCGCAGCGTGGGGACATGCGTCTGATTACCGTGGTACTGGGTACCGACAGCAAAAAGGCCCGCGCCACCGTCAGCCAGGCGCTGCTGAATTACGGTTTCCGTTTCTTTGAGTCACACACCCTGTATGACGCCGACGAAGTGCTGAGCCGCCCGCGTATCTGGAACGGTGAGTTCGAGACCATTACCGTCGGTCTGGCAGACGACCTTGCGGTGGTTATTCCCCGCGGGTCCTATGACAAGCTTGAAGCGGTGATGGATATCGACAAGAATATCGAAGCCCCGGTTAAAAAGGGCCAGCAGGTCGGTGAAGTCAAGGTGTCGCTGGACGGTGAAGTGCTGGCCAAAGTACCGCTGGTAGCACTGGAAACCGTCGAAGAAGGCGGTCTGCTGCAGAAAGCCAAGGACTATTTTATGCGGATGCTTGAATAAGTTATCTGTATTTGATTTCAAGTCCGAATTTTTTGCCGCGAAGAACGCAAAGTGAGGCAAATCAAAACAATAATTTTTGCCTTATTTTGCGTTTTTCGCGGCTTACGTTTTTAATGTTTTAAGGACCATTATGCCCGGCACTGTTTACCTTAATGGCGATTACCTGCCACTGGAAGACGCAAAGGTCTCCGTTATGGACCGCGGCTTTCTCTTCGGTGATGGTGTTTATGAAGTCATCCCTGTTTATGACGGCAAACTGGTCGGCCTGAAAAAGCACCTGCAGCGTCTGCAGAACAGTCTGGATCGTGTCACCCTTGATAACCCGCTGTCGGCCGAGCAGTGGCTGTCACTGTTTAGCAGCCTGCTGGATAAAAATACCGAGCAGGCCGGCCAGCCCGAATCGGCCATCTATCTGCAGATTACCCGCGGCGTTTATCCGAAACGTGATCTTGTCATCGACCCTCAGTACCCGCCCACGGTATTTGCCATGGTGTTGCCGGTAACACCACCGGACCTGGACAGGATTTCTGCCGGTATCACGGCTATTACCGTTGATGACTTCCGCTGGAACGCCTGCGATATCAAGTCCACCTCGCTGATCGGCAATGTCATGCTCAAGCAGCAGGCGCGTGCCGCCGGTGTCGATGACGCCATTCTGATCCGTGATGGTCTGGTCACCGAAGGCACCGCCAGCAATGTCTTTCTGGTTAAGGACGAGGTTCTTGTCACACCGCCGACCAGCCGCTGCCTGCTGCCCGGCATTACCCGCGACCTGGTGATTGAAATCGCGAAAAACAACACCATATTGGTGGAAGAGCGCGAAATAAAGCAAGGCGAGCTGGATCAGGCCGATGAAATCTGGATGACCAGTTCCACCCGTGAAATAGCCCCGGTGATACAGCTCGATGGCAAGGCCGTCAGTCAGGGGCGGGCGGGTGACATGTGGAAGCATATTACCGGCCTGTATCAGCAGTACAAGCAGAGTATTCGCGCCTGAGAGTGATTATGAGTGAAGAAAAAGACATTAAACTGCACGATCTTTCCCTGAAAGAGGGTGAGACCCTGCTTGAGTTTCCCTGCCAGTTCCCGATCAAGGCCATGGGCCTGAGCTGTGAGGCCTTTGAAATTGCGGTCATCGAGATTATCAACCGTCATGTCAGTGATCTGGGCGAGGGCGCCATCAACAGCCGCGCCAGCAAAAACGGCAAGTACACTTCCATGACCATTACCATCAATGCGCAAAGCAAACAGCAGCTTGATGATATCTATATGGATCTGACCGCCTGCGAACACGTTCATATGGCGCTGTAAGCGCTTTTCCCCATGCCTGCCACCTCCGTCCCGCCACCGGCGCCGAAAATGCGTTACCTGGGGCAGGTTGCCTATACGCAAAGCTGGCAGGATATGCAGGCCTTTACCGACGCGCGCCAGGCCGATACGCCCGACGAGTTCTGGTTTCTGCAGCATCCGCCGGTCTACACCCTGGGCAAGAACGGCAAACCCGAACATATTCTCAATGCTGCCGATATTCCCGTGGTCAATTCAGACCGTGGCGGTCAGGTCACCTACCACGGCCCCGGTCAGCTCGTGGTATACACCCTGGTGGATATCAGGCGCCTGGGTATGGGCGTGCGTGAGCTGGTTACCTGTCTGGAGCAGTCCGTCATCGATCTGCTGTCGGGCTACGGTATCACGGCGCAGGCCCGGGCGGATGCGCCGGGCGTCTATGTGAATCATGCTAAAATAGCCGCTTTGGGCCTGCGTATCCGCCGGGGCTGCAGTTTTCATGGTCTGTCACTGAATCTCGATATGGACCTTGAACCGTTCTCGCGCATCAATCCCTGCGGATACGAAGGCCTGGAAGTAACCCAGCTCGGGTCACTGCTGGCCGATACGCACATCGATATCGACATGGCAGGAAAACAGCTTGAGCGGCAACTGATAAAGACGATCTACCATGAGCGAAACCAGGCAAGCGCATAAAAAAAGTCCCGCAAAACCGCGTCGGGCAGTGGCGGGTGAAAAGCTCAGGGGGGCGGAAAAGGTCGCGCGTATTCCCGTCAAGGTCGATACCAGTGCCGAGCGCCTGCGCAAGCCGAACTGGATACGCGCCAAATCGCCGTTTCATCCCAATGCAAAAAAACTGAAATCGGTGCTGCGCGAGCAGAAACTGTTTACGGTCTGCGAGGAAGCGGCCTGTCCCAACCTGGGCGAGTGCTTCGGCAAGGGCACGGCCACCTTTATGATTATGGGCGATATCTGCACCCGCCGCTGCCCGTTCTGTGATGTCGGCCACGGCCGGCCCAATCCGCTGGATGAAAACGAACCGCAGCACCTGGCCGAAACCATACAGGCCATGGCGCTGAACTACGTGGTCATTACCTCGGTGGACCGCGACGATTTGCGCGACGGCGGTGCCGGGCATTTTGTCGAATGTATCAAAAAGACCCGGCAGCTTAATCCCGAGATAGAAATCGAAATCCTGGTGCCGGACTTTCGTGGTCGCATGGAAGTGGCGCTGGAGATTCTTAAACAGTCACCACCGGATGTATTCAATCACAACCTGGAGACCGTGCCGCGTCTGTACAGGGAGTGTCGTCCGGGCGCCGACTACCAGTGGTCACTGGACCTGCTGAAAAAATTCAAGCAACTGTTTCCCGAGGTGCCCGGCAAGTCCGGCCTGATGCTGGGCCTGGGTGAAGAGATCGACGAAGTGGTCGAAGTCATGCGCGATATGCGCGCGCACAATGTAGAAATGCTGACCCTGGGCCAGTATTTACAGCCCAGCAAACATCACCTGCCGGTAAGGCGCTATGTGACGCCGGAAGAATTCGATGAACTGTATCGTATCGGCATGGACATGGGCTTTACCCATGTTGCCAGCGGACCCATGGTGCGTTCGTCCTATCACGCTGACCTGCAGGCGCATGGTGAGTTTACGGGTACGGTTAAGTAACTTTTTGCCGCGAAGAACGCAAATATCGCAAAGGAAGGCAAAAACATTTATTGTTTTTTTCGCGTCTTTTGCGTTCTTTGCGGCTAATGCTTTTAAATTGAGGTTTTCAAATGGGTAAAATTCTGGGTTTTGTTTTCAAACCGGTGCGCTGGGTGCTGGCGCAAATCATTATTTTTATCGACTGGATTACCCGCCCCAAACCCCTGCAACGCTCCCCCGAAAAACAGGCGGAAGTCGATAAGCAAGCGGCGAAAATGGCGCTCTACCATTTTCAGCAATGTCCCTTCTGCGTCAAAACCCGTCGCCAGATCCATCGCCTGAATCTGAAAATAGATGTCCGTGATGCGCGCAATGACCCGAAATGGAACCGGGAGCTTGTCGAAGAGGGTGGCAGGTACCAGGTGCCCTGCCTGCGCATTGAAAAGGATGACGGCAGTGTTGAGTGGATGTATGAATCCAGCGAAATCAATGATTATCTTGAGAAGCGTTTCGGGGAATAACGGCCATAGTTGGTTCTCTGAAGGGTTTCCCAGTCTTTAAAGTGTAAAGCAGCGAAATTTCATTGAAAGGCCAGACGTCGCTCATCGATTTTGTCCAGAAAGAATGGTTACTGATTTCTTCCGGTGCGGGCCTGGTTCTTACCTCTCTTTATACAAAGCAGCTACCGTCGTACACAATCCAGGAAATACAGGTGTTGTTTATCCTGTATATGCTTTTTATTGTCGTAAACGGCCTGCAGCAAAGCGGACTCATAGTAAGAATTTCCCAGCTCATGGAAAAGGGAAAGGTTTTGCCACTAAAGCTGGTGATGACCACGTTTGTCCTGTCCATGCTGGTGACAAATGATATAGCCCTGATGGTTGTTGTGCCGCTTACGCTGGCACTTAATGTTAACCGCAAGGATATTCTTGTTATCCTGGAAGCATTGGCGGCCAATGCCGGCTCCGCTCTGACGCCGCTCGGTAACCCGCAGAACCTTTATATTTACTGGTTTTATGGCGTAAAGCCGCTTGAATTTATCGAGGCAATTGCGCCGTTCTCTCTGTTTTTCATGGGCGTGATTATGGTTTTTTCTGTGTTTGTTAAAACAAGAAACGGTTTGCAGATTAGGGCCAGTCACGTCGTGAACAGAAGCGCATATAGCTATGGCATTTTGTTTCTTGTTATTATCCTGGCTGTGCTCCATGTGCTTCCGGTCCTGACCGGTGTGCTTGCCTTCGTTTTTGCTTTACTTGTCGATCGCAAGGCCCTGCGTATTGATTATGCCCTGTTGTTAAGTTTTCTGTTTTTCTTCGGCATTGCGGATAATTTAAAAGAGATCCTGGCATCCGAGCTGAATCATTCAGGGCATATTTTTCTGTTTTCGGCCCTGGCCAGTCAGGTGATGAGTAATGTGCCGGCGACGCTGCTGTTTGCAAAGTTCACCTCGAACTGGGAGGCTTTATTGTGGGGTGTGAATGCCGGTGGTTTTGGCAGTCTGTTCGGTTCGCTGGCAAACCTGATCGCCTATAAATTCTATGTGAACCATGAAAGTGTGAGTAATACGGCCGGGTTTACGGCAAGATTCCTTGCCATCGGCTATGTGGTATTTTTTATGTCAATCGGTCTGTATTTCTTTATTTACCGGTTGGATAATCTGGTATAACAGTTAACCCCTGTATTGATGCATGCTTTCCGGTGCTGTGCATTTGCCAGTGTGTCCTGATGCCATGTCGAGATATTTATGACGCTTGAAGAAAAAATCGCTCAGCTCACCGATTCTCTGGAACAGCTTCCACCTGTTCTCGGAAAAAACCTGGATAGAAACCTCTGTACCTGTAACGAGGTGCTTAAGATAGATATTATTCACGCCATCGTCAATGGGGCAACAACCGTTGAAGCTGTTAGACAACAGACCTATGCCACAATGGGAACAGGCTGCTGTACTCAGCAGGTTGAGCGATTGATCGAGTGTCTTT
>DRLE01000006.1 GCA_011051475.1 Gammaproteobacteria bacterium | reverse complement strand
TCATCGAGAAACGGCCTGACCGCCTCGGGCGCCAGCCCCGACTTGCTTTCCTCAGCACTGACATTTACCTGGATCAGGCAGTCAAGCGGCACCGTCATCTGGTGATTCTGCATCGCCGAGGACAGTTTCTGCGCCAGTTTGAGACTGTCGATGGTATGTATCCACTGGAAATGGCCGGGGATCTTGCCGGCCTTTTTTGACTGCAGATGGCCGATAAAATGCCACTGAATCGCATCGCTATGAAGATAAGGAATTTTCGTCAGCGCGTCCTGCACCGTGTTTTCACCAAAATCATGCTGGCCACAGGCGGCCACGGCCCTGACCTCTTCCAGGCTGCGGGTCTTGGATACGGCAATCAGGCGAACCTCGTTCGCATCCCGCCCGGCGCGGGCGGCGCAATCGGCAATCTGCTGGTAAACGGCCCTAAGCTTGTCTGCTGGCTGCACCATTTACACCACGCAGCCTCTTTTATCTGCTGATAGCACGACGGCAGAGGATACTTCGACTGCGCTCAGAATGACAAACCATGCATTCATCAGAGTAACGCCGGCCCATTACTGTTTGTAATGCGAGAAGAAACGGGCGATGGCATTCATCGCCTTTGTCAGCTCATCCACATGCGGCAGAAAGACAACGCGAAAATGATCCGGCGTCGGCCAGTTAAAGGCCGTGCCCTGTACGATCAGAATCTTTTCCTCGGTAAGCAGGTCGAGCACCATTTTCTCGTCGTCATGGATATTGAATTTCTTCTGGTCCATTTTGGCGAACAGATACATCGCGCCTTTGGGTTTAACACAACTGATGCCGGGAATGTCGGTGAGCATGTTATACGCCAGATCACGCTGTTTGTATAAACGGCCGGTAGGCGCAATCAGCTCATTGATACTCTGGTAACCACCCAGTGCGGTCTGTATGGCATGCTGCCCCGGCACATTGGAGCACAGACGCATGGAAGCCAGCAACTCGATACCCTCGATATAGTCAGCCGCATGTTTCTTGTCACCGCTGATTACCATCCAGCCGGCGCGAAAACCCGCGACGCGGTAGGCCTTGGACAGACCGTTATAGGTGATACATAGCACATCATCCGACAGCGAAGCCGTGGAAATATGTTTGGCATCGTCATAGACGATCTTGTCGTAGATCTCGTCGGAAAAAACAATCAGCTCATGCTCGCGCGCAACGTCGACAATCGCCTGCAGGATTTCTTCCGGGTAAACCGCACCGGTCGGGTTGTTCGGATTGATCAGAACAATGCCACGGGTCTTGTCGGTAATTTTCGAGCGGATGTCGTCGATATCCGGATACCAGTCCGACTGCTCATCACACATGTAATGCACGGCATTGCCACCGGAAAGACAGACTGCGGCCGTCCATAACGGATAGTCGGGCGCAGGAATCAACACCTCGTCTCCATTGTTTATCAGCGCCTGCATCGACATAACGATCAGTTCACTGGCGCCATTGCCCAGATAAACATCATTAATGTCCACATTGGGAAATCCTTTCTGCTGGCAGTATTGCATTACCGCCTTGCGCCCTGAAAACAGGCCGCGCGAGTCACTGTAGCCCTGTGAAACCGGCACATTGTGGATCATGTCCTGGACAATTTCCTCCGGCGCATCAAAACCAAAGGGCGAGGGATTGCCGATATTAAGCTTGAGGATCTTGTGCCCGTCTTCTTCCAGGCGACGGGCCTCACGATGTACCGGACCACGGATGTCGTAACACACCGAATCCAGCTTGTGGGATTTTTTAATGGTTTTCATTCACTTGTTTTTCAGTCACTTATATCAATAAGCCAAGTATATATCCATATGGCGTCAAAATGTTCGGAAAAACGAAAATATGCCGCGAACACGTAAAAAAAGTCCGGTGTTATCACCCGCGAAGAACGGGCAGACAGGAAAATCACAGACAAAAAAAACCGACCTTCACTGGTCGGTTTGAACGGGTCCTGCGCTATGAAAAAACCTTAAAAAGAACGGCTACAATGAAAATCAAACCAGCTTTGTGCAACGGGAACGTCCAACAATAATGATTTAGCTCCTGTTGTCAACGATTTCACCTGAAAAGTGTTTTTAAAGTTCAGGGAGCATATGTTGGCAGTTGGCAATACGTTAGAACCGATGGCTTTGCTGTCAGGCTTTTACGTCGACCGTAAACTGCCGTCTGCCCCAGGGAGCCTCTGATTAATTCGTCATTGCGAGGAGCGTAGCGACGCGGCAATCTCTAACAGCTTGATTCCACAGCACGAGATTGCCGCGCTTCGCTCGCAATGACAGGAATCTTGTATTAATCAGAGGTTCCCTAGATAAGGAACTGTTTTAACACCCGATACAGATAAAAGGCATCCCAGCGCCCGGCCAGTTCACGAATGGAGTGCATGGCAAAGGTCGGCACGCCGACATCCACCGTGCGCACACCGATTTCAGCAGCCGTAATCGGGCCGATGGTGCTGCCGCAGGCCATATCGGAGCGCACCACAAAGGACTGCACCGGTACGTCGGCCAGTTCACACAAATGCTGAAACAGGGCGCCGGTTTCGCTGTTGCTGGCATAACGCTGGTTGGCATTGATCTTGATAACCGGGCCTTCATTGATGATCGGCCCGTGGTTATTGTCATGCTTATCGGCATAGTTCGGGTGGATGCCATGGGCATTGTCCGCCGATATCATCAGGCTGGCCGTCAGCATACGCGTGAAATCCTCTTCTCCCGGACACAGACGTTGCAGCACCGATTTCAGGAAGGGTCCCTGGGCACCGGCGGCCGACATGCTGCCGACTTCTTCATGGTCGCTGCATACCAGCAGCATATTCTGCACGTCATCGGTATTTTCCGCCTGCTCGATCAGCGCCATCAGTCCGGTATAGCAGCTCAGCAGATTGTCCAGGCGTGCACCGGCAATAAAGTCATCATGCAGACCGATGACCGCCGGCGACTGCACATCGTAAAAGCTCAGTTCATAATCCAGCACCTTTGTGGCACTGCCGCCTTCCAGGCTGGCATTGACCAGCTTGAGCAGAATTTTTTTGAAGTCGACTGCCGGTTCATTATCAGGCGAGTCACCGTTGCTGCTACTTTCGGGGAGCTTCATCAGCACCGGCGGCAGATGTTTCTGGGCATTGATCTCGCGTTTGGAATTGGCATCCCTGTCCAGGTGTATGGCCAGACTGGGGATTACTGCAATCGCTTTCTTCATATCGATCAGCTCATGCGCAATACCGCCATCCTCATGCAGATAACTGACCCGCCCGGCCAGTGACAGGTCACGGTCAAACCACGGATTTAACAGCGCGCCGCCATAAACCTCGACGCCCAGCTGCAGATAGTGCTGGTTGACGATTTCCGGGTT
>DRLE01000005.1 GCA_011051475.1 Gammaproteobacteria bacterium | reverse complement strand
AGGACATGGATTTTAGCCGCCGGAATGGGCTTAATGACCGAAAGTATCGGTTCACGGTTCTGCTCGCAGGATTCGGAATAAGGTTTGTCAGGCAAGGCATCAGTCTGATTATTGCAGGGTCTCTCATCTTATCAATCGCTGCAAAGTCTGTCATTCCGCTCAGGATTATGGCTATGCTAAACTTCACATACAATCACCATCCAATAACTGCTTACCAATAATCACAACCGATAATCACTGGCTGCTCACAGGTGTATTCCCGCTCACGTTCGTCCAATACCCGCTATCTGTCCGGATTCCGGCTGCTTTGTTTCGTCTGCCTGTTTTTATCCGTGATTAAATCCGGTTATGCGGCCGACACTAACAGTAACAGCAGCTTCGGGCTGACCAATTATGCATTCGCCAGCTATCTCGGCACCGGTTTTTATACCACCTCGGGGCAGAACGTCTTTGTTCTGCAGCTGCCGTTTGATCATCAGATTATCGAAAAAACAGACACCCGGGCCGGCTGGTTGCTGAATCTGCCGGTCACCATCGGCCTGATCAATTTCAGCAACTTTGATGATATTACCGAACTACCAAACGTCGACAATGTGGCCACGCTGACATTTCTGCCCGGTCTGCAATACCAGTACCCGGTAACCCCGAACTGGACGCTGATTCCCTTTGCCGATTACGGCTTTGCCCGCGATTTCAACTACACCAATAATATCCTGATCGTCGGCACCGGCATCCGAAGTTACTACAATTTCGAGATCGCCGGCGAATCCTTTACCCTGGGCAACCGTTTTCTGTATGCGCGTGAACAAAGCAGGGCCACCGACGGCAACTCCGACTACTCCCTGATCGAAACAGGCTTTGCCTATCATATGACCAGCGACTATTCCTTTTCCGGCAAACCGCTGCAGGTCAACGCCTATTACATCAATCTGTATTATCCCGACAACCTGGTATTTTTCGAGCGCACTGACAACCCCATCCTGGTCGGCATGGAGCATGAGGTCGGTCTTACCTTCAGCAGTATTCCCGGTTTCCTTTTTTTCGATGACTTCGAGCTGGGTATCGGCGTGCGTATAGGCAACGAGGTCGATGTATTGCGTATTGTTTTCGGCGCACCGTTCTAACCGCCTTTTCCCCTGTCCATCCTGTAGCGGCCGATAAAATTGCCGGAAAACACTGATTGCGGGCGGTTTTGCTATTTAGTACAATCCATGCAAACAACAATAATAATAAATGCTCCAAATAAACAAGAGGTATCATCATGGCATCACCGGCGACCACTGATCGCAGATCACGCACCCGTAAGGAAATCCTTCAGCTTATTGAAAAACGCAATGCTGTACTCGCACAGTTCTATGAACTGGCGAAAAACGCCGATGATACCGAAGCCGGTAATCTGCTGGATATGCTTGAAGAATTCTGCCAGGACATGGTGGACTATATGGCAATCGGCCACTTTGAGCTATACCGCCGTATCGAGGAAGGCAACGAGCGCCGCGATGATATTATCCGCCTTTCCGAGCAGATCCTGCCACGCATTAATATGACCACCCAGGTGGCCGTGGCTTTCAACGACCTTTATGACAACCTGGAAAGCCTCAAGCCGGAACAGCTGTCCCAGCTGCCAGCCCAGCTCAGCAAGCTCGGCGAGGAACTGGCCACGCGCATCGATCTGGAAGACCAGCTCATCAATACCCTGCTGGCCGGCAGTGACAAAACCCGGGCCACCTCTCTGAGCGCATAGTTCCGGCCCGATTGCTGTCAGGACTACTGCCGGACTACACTATGGCCGGCAGCTTCAGGCGCGACTCATCACGGCTCAGACACCAGCAACGGTGTGCCGGACGACGCCTGAAATCCTCGGTTGTCGTCTGCGCGGTAATCTCCCTGAGATAACACAGCGCATCCATTTCATCACTCATTCTGAAACCTCGCGCATTGGTGGAAAAGATAATGCGGCCGTCCTCGCTCAGCAGTTTCAGACAGGCGCGCAGCAGCTCCACGTGATCGCGTTTGATATCCAGCGCGTCCTGCATTTTCTTGGAATTGGAAAATGTCGGCGGATCGATAAAAATAAGCTGATACTGCTGCGATGCTTTCGCGGCCTGTTGCAGCCACTGCAGGCAGTCCTCACGAATAAAGCGGTGTTTGTTCTGTGCATAGGGTGAGCCGCCATAACCGTTTATTTCCATGTTTTCCTGTGCCCATTGCAGGTAGGTATTCGACATATCGACCGTGGTCGTGGTTCTGGCGCCACCGGCCGCGGCATAGACCGTGACACTGCCGGTATAGGCAAACAGGTTGAGAAACTGTGTACCGGCGGCAATCTGCCGGATCAGCTGGCGGGTATTGCGATGATCGAGAAACAGGCCGGTATCAAGGTAATCGTACAGGTTGACGATAAACTTCAGACCGTTTTCCTGTACCACCAGTTTCTGCTGTTTTTTGTCGAGTTTCTGGTACTGCGAAGTGCCGGACTGTTTCTGCCGCACTTTCAGCACCACATTGTCCTGCGGCACCTCCAGCACGTCGGCGACCACATCCAGGACATCATTGATACGCTGAAAGGCGCGCTTGCTGTCGACGGTTTTCGGCGCCTGGTATTCCTGTACGTGTACCCAGTTTTCATAAAGGTCGATGGCGACCGCATACTGCGGAATATCGGCATCGTAAACCCGATAACAGTGAATGTCGTTCTTGCGCGCCCATTTCCGCAGGTGTTTGAAATTCTTTTTCAGGCGATTGACGAACATTTGCGCATGCTCTGTCAGTGCGGGGGCTTCGCCCTGTGCGCTATCCGTGCGGAGCTTTTTGTCTTCAGCGCCTGCTTTCGTCTGCCTGCCCGGCGGTGATTCGTCGATACGGTACTGGTAGAGGGTGGATTTCAGCGGACCGTTGTAAAGTGTATTCTTTTTAAAGGCACGCAGGCCGATACTGCGGGCAAGTTCGGCTTCCGAACTGATAATGGCAACGGTCCAGCCATTGAAGTTCGCTTTCAGCTGTTTGCCAAAACGAAAGTAAAGCTGGCGCAGCGCGCTGGTCTGGCCGATGCGTTTGCCATAGGGCGGATTACAGACAATCAGACCACCGACCTCCCTGCCGTGTTCATCGCGAACCCGGCAACAGGGCGTCAGCTTCTGCGTTGCATCCTGCAGGCTGACCCTGATATCCGCCGGCAGGCCGGCGCGCTGCAGGTTTTTCCTGGCAATACCCACCAGCTGTTCACTGCTGTCACTGCCACAGATGCAGGGCAGGTTTTCCAGGCCCTGCTGCTTTCGCTGCCGGGCATCATCCAGCAATGGCTGCCACTGGCTTTCATCGAACGGTTTCCAGTGCAGAAAACCGAAATGCTCACGTAACAGGCCCGGAGCAATATCGCCCGCCATCATTGCCGCCTCTACCAGCAGCGTGCCACTGCCGCACATGGGATCGGTAAACGGGCGTTTTTGCGCGTAGAAATCCGGCCAGCGCGCACGGTACAGCATGGCGGCAGCCAGGGTTTCGCGCAGCGGCGCACTGCCCGCCTCCAGGCGATAGCCGCGCTTGTGCAGGGCCTCGCCGGAAAGGTCGAGATAGAGCAGGCACTCACGGTCGCTGAGATAGGCATTGATGCGAATATCCGGATTGTCCTTGCTGATCGAGGGGCGAGTACCGCTGGCCTGGGTGAACTGGTCAACGATGGCGTCCTTGATGCGCAGGGTGGCATAGTGGCTGTTATTGACCTTTGTGTGCGAACTGAAACAGTCGATGGCCAGGGTATTGCTGTCGGAGAAGTGCGTCGACCAGTCAATCGTCATCACTTCCCGGTATAAATCATCATCCGAGGCAATCTGGAAGCTTTTGAGCTGCAGCAGCACACGGCTGGCCACCCGTGACCACAAACAGGCGCGGTAGGCGGCCGTCAGCTCACCGCTAAACGCTACGCCACCTGTGCGCAGTTTGCTGTCAGTGATACCCTGTTGCACCAGCTCATGCTGCAGCAGGTCTTCCACACCTTTCGAACAGGTGGCAAAGTAGTTATATTCTGTCATTTAATCAGTTTTGTTTGCGCCAGCCGGTTGCAAATGCAACGGCCAGGCGGCTAACGCGATGGTGCAATCTGTATGCGCACCTTTTCAACATCTTCTTCTGTCAAAACGCGCTGTCCAATAAGGCTGTTGGCTTCGGCGGCGTGTATTTTCAGGCCGTTGTACAAAAGCCGCAGCTCCTCGATCTCTTCTGCCTGCTCCATCTCGCTTTGCCTGAGATTACAGTATATCCGTAACAGACCGACGCGAAACGCATTCAGGCCGAGATAACATTTATAAGCCGGTACGGTGAAGCTTTCAGAGCTCTGGTGTGGAATCGGCTGGCGACTCATATACATGACGTAATCACTGCTGTCGGTCGTCATGGTGATACAGCCCCGCTTGCCGGCGGTGCTGGCCGATACCGGGGAATACAGGGTGGTACAATCGGCATCCGTATGCATGTGCAGATTGTCCGCAACCTGCCTGATAATACTGCCCGGCGTCAGCGGAGCATCGCCGGGGAAATTCACCACGATCTCATCATCACTCCAGCCCATCTTGTCGACAACCTCACTGAGATGAGCAATACCCCTGAGCGCCTCATCGACGACCATGCAAACGGTAGCACCGAAGTCCTCCGCGACCATGCCCACGCGTGGACTGCTGGTGGCGATAACAATCTCCGAGGCGCCGGAACTTCGGGCGCTGTCATAGACCCGCTCGATCATCGGCTTGCCATGAATATCGACCATGGCCTTGTTGGGAAAATTGTTACGATCGAAGGTCGCCAGGATTACTATTTTAAATTCGTTTGCCATTGTATATACAGTCTGTGAAATTTCAGCATCTTTGTGCAACATCCGGCTCAGTTCAGTTTCAGCTACAGGCCCCTGGTCAGTATCTATTCGGACAGATGCCGGGCATCACTCAGCAGCAGTACCGGTACGCCATGGCGGACAGGAAAGGCAAGCCGGTCGGTTTTACAGACCAGCTCCCGCCTGCGCGACCGGTAAACCAGTTGCCCCTTGCATACGGGACAGACGATCAGGGATTGCAGCTTTTTTTTCATTGAATCGGTACAAAAGGGAATCTGTAAAAAACGGGAAGCAGGATAAAGCCGGCGCGCTCACAATTTCAGCAGACGGTTGTCGACGGCCTGTTTCAGGGCATCGGAAAACACGGCATCCACGCTCTGCACCCAGGCATCAGCAAGAAACGCCCCGCCCTGACCTTCTTCAAGGAGCAGTTGCCGGCATTTCACCGCGTCTTTTTCGGTCATTATAATACATTCAGCAGACCAGCCGGCGAAGTCTTCTGCGGTAAAGGCATGATGGTCTTCAAAGGGATGCTCGATAATTGTCAGCCCCTGCGCCCTTAGCTGCTCGAAAAACCGCGGGGGGTTGCCGATACCGGCCACGGCATGCACGCTTTTGCCGGTAAAATAATCCTGCCCGACCTCATGACCTGCATCGCTCAGCCGTACAATGCGACCGGGCTGCAGCGTATAGTACAGCTCGCTGTCAGCATATTCACCCCTGCCATTGAACACAACAAGATCAACAGAGGCCAGCCTGCCGGCAGGCTCACGTAAAGGCCCTGCCGGCAGGCAGAAACCATTACCCAGGCCGCGCTGCGAGTCGATAACGGCAATCTCGAATGCCCGGCCCATTCGGTAATGCTGCAGGCCGTCGTCGGACAGCACGATGTCACAGTTCTCCATTGCCAGCAGCCGGTCGACCGCCGCCGGGCGGTCGGCAGCCACCACCACGGGAACATTACAGCGCTGGAATATCATCAGCGGCTCATCCCCAACCAGCGTTGGCGTGTCCGTATTCACCAGTGCGTGAACACCCTGCACACTGCCGCCATAACCCCGGCTGACGACGCCCGGCCTGCGTCCCTGCGCTTTCAGGTAATCACACAGGGCAATCAGCAGCGGTGTCTTGCCGCTGCCACCGGCAACAATATTGCCGACCACAATGACCGGTGTCTGCCAGCGACGCTGCGCAAGCAGCCTGAAGCGATAAAGCCCACGCCGCACCTGCACCAGCAGACAGTACAGCCAGGACAATGGTAGCAGCAGGAGCACCGGCCAGAGCGCTGCCCTGAGCACCGGCTTGGAGGTATACCAGTAGTGCGCTAAGGATTTCACGGTAGCAATGCGGGCGTTTGATTATTCTTCGGCAAAGTGCATCTGGTGCAGCTTCGCATAATGTCCGTTCAGGGCCATAAGCTCGGTATGGGTACCGCTTTCGACCATCCTGCCCCGATCCATGACAATAATCCTGTCTGCGTTTTCAATGGTAGACAGGCGATGGGCGATCACCAGAGTGGTACGGTTTTTCATCAGGTTTTCCAGCGAAGCCTGGATAAACTTTTCGGACTCGTTGTCCAGCGCCGAGGTAGCCTCGTCAAGAATCAGCAGCGGTGCATTTTTCAGCAGGGCACGGGCAATGGCAATACGCTGGCGCTGGCCGCCGGACAGCATGACGCCACGCTCGCCCACCATGGTCTGAAAGCCGTCGCTGGTCTGCTGGATAAAGTCATAGGCGTAGGCCGCCTTTGCCGCCGCCACGATTTCATCATGCGAACACTGTTGCATAACGCCGTAGGCAATATTGTGCTCAATGGTATCGTTGAACAGCACCACGTCCTGGCCAACATAGGACATGTGGCTGCGCAGATTCTCCAGGCTGTATTCCTCGATATCCACCCCGTCCAGGCGAATAACCCCTTCGCTGGCATCGTAGAAGCGCGGAATCAGGTTGACCAGCGTCGACTTGCCGCTGCCCGAGCGGCCGACGAAGGCCACCGTCTGCCCGGCCTTTATCTCCAGGTCGATATCACGGATGGCCGCATCTTCCCCGGTATCATAGGTGAAACTGACATGGTCAAAATCGATATTGCCCCTGACGGTTTCGACCTGGTAGCTACCCCGGTCATGCTCCGGCTTCTGGTCAATAAAGTTAAACACGCTTTCCGCGGCGGCAATGCCGCGCTGCAGTTCACTGACAATCGAGGTCAGCGAGCGCACCGGGGGCAACAGCATGGACATGGCGGTAATAAACGAGGTGAAGGTACCAACGCTGATCTCCTCGATCATGCTGTCCAGTGTGGCCAGATAGACGATCAGGGCCAGTGAACAGGCGACCAGCAGCTGCACAATAGGCGAACTGATGGCCTGGGTCATCTGCATGCGCAGGTTCTGCCGGCGGTTACGGTCATTAATATGCCTGAACTGTTCTTCCTCATACTCCCTGCCACCGAATATTTTCACCACCAGCTGACCCTTGATCGATTCCTCGATAATGCGTGATACATTGCCCATGCTGTGCTGGATGTTCTGGCTGATCCTGCGGAAGCGCTTGGAGATGCTTACCACCAGAAAGGCAACAACGGGAGCGACAGTCATAAATACCAGCGCCAGCTTGGTGTTGAGATAGAACATCCAGCTGACCAGAGCGATGACGGTCAACGCGTCACGAATAAACACCGTAATCGCCTTGGTGGTCGCATTGGCGACCTGTTCGACGTCGTAGGCAAACTTGGAAATAATCTCGCCGCTGGTGGCCTTGTCGTAAAAGGATTTTGGCAGTACCAGCAGGCGGGAAAACATTTCGCGACGCAGTTCACGAATCACATTGCGCCCGATCAGGCTCATGCCATAACCGGCAGCGAAGGCGCCGATGACGCGCACCAGAAAGACACCGATAATGGCGAGCGGAATCCAGCGAATGGTTTCAGGGTCGCGTTCGACAAAGCCGCCATCCATCAATGGTTTCATCAGTGCCGGAAAGGCCGTGGATGAGCCCGCCACAATAATCATGCCGAGAATGGCAACAATGAATATACCCCAGTATTTCAGGGCATAATCAAGCAGTCGCCGGTACAGCTGGTAGCTGCTAATTTTGCTGTGTGAATCGGGCATAAATAAGCCTGTTGTTTATCCTCTGTGGACAGTCGCTAGCGACCCTGGCGTTTTTCCAGGGTGGCGATGGACAGCTTTGTCAGGCCCAGCTGTGACGCGGCATCCATGGCCCTGACCACAGACTGGTGTGGCGTGTTTGCATCGGCACGCAGAACCAGCGAGGCATCTCTTGCGGCAATATCTTTTTCAGCCAGGGTTTTGCGCAGGGCCTGCTTCAGGGTATTCAGCTTCTGGTTTATGACCTGGCGTTCATTGATGAAATAATTGCCCTTTGCGTCTATGGACAGAACCAGCGGTTCGCTTTGCTGTTGCGTGGCTTTTGTCGAGGCCTCGGGCAGGCTGACTTTCAGTTTCGCATGCCTGTCAAAAGTGGTGGAAACCATAAAAAAGATCAGCAGCAGAAAAACCACATCAATCAGTGGCGTCAGATTGACCTCGACATTTTCCTCCTTGTGACCGGGACGCAGGTTCACGCTTTCTTCTCTTTTGTCCTGCCGGCAATCGATTTTTTCGAGGCCGGTTTGCCGCTGGCGGTTACCTTGCTGCCTGTCTTCTTGCCGCCAGGCGCTGACGCGGCTTTCTCATCGCCACAGCCGCTGCGCTCGCGATTGCTACGATGCAGCACATCAACCATTTTGATCGCTTCGCGCTCCATGACAACAACGATGCCATCGACCTTGCGACGGAAGTAACGGTAGAAAATCAGGCTGATAATGGCCACGGTAAGACCGGCAGCGGTGGTAATCATGGCCTGGGAGATACCACCGGCCAGGGCACCGGGGTCACCCACGCCGTGCCGGGTAATGGCGGCAAACACGCTGATCATGCCTACCACCGTGCCGAGCAACCCCAGCAGGGGTGATATGGAAGCGATCGTGCCCAGGGTGTTCAGATAACGCTCCAGATCGTGTACCACTTCACGGCCACGCTCTTCAATGGTCTCCTTGATGCGTTCGCGGCTTTCATTGCGGTTGAGCAGCCCGGCGCTGAGAATCTTGCCCAGGGCCGACTCCTTGCTCAGGGCCTCGATATCCGCCCGGCTCAGGCTGTCCTGCTTGACCGCGTTCCACACCGTGGCCACAAGATGCTCGGGCAGTACCTTTTCACGGCGCAGACTCCAGAAGCGCTCGAAAATAATGGCAATGGCAATAATGGAACACAGAATAATGGGCAGCATTAACCAGCCGCCGGATTTTACTAACTCAAACACAACTCACCTTTGTACGTACTGCCCGGCCATTCTCCGGTCCGCCGACAGCAGCTTTCTGCTGTCGACTGCCTCTGCTTCTGACAGGTCTTTTTATTATTGTTATTTTCACCCGGCTATCTTACTTGATTTCAACCCCGGCCCATAGTCCTTGCACCTGCCTGGTTTCTACTGGAGTTTAGACGCCTGCGGACGAATGTGTCGCGCCAGCACGTTAATTTCCCCGTCACTTTCTGTTTGTCCTGGTTTAGCCGAACCCGGTCTGGCGGGCATTGCCGCTTACGGCTGACGATGCCAGTATTTCTGTGCCAGCTGCCGGTACCTGGACAGCCGGAAGGCCTCACCCTGCCTGAAAACAATATGGAGCGCCCCGCTCTGCCAGGTCTGTATAACATCTATCCCCTGCTGCCGGTAGCGCGCCAGCACTTTTTTGCTCGGCAGGCGATAGCGGTTGCGGTAGCCCGCGGAGATCACCGCGGTTCTGGGCGATACCGCACGAATAAATGCCGTTGACGAAGAGGTATTGCTGCCGTGGTGCGGCACCAGCAGCACATCTGCGCGCAGCTTGTCAGGCAGCTGTGCCACAAGCTGCCTTTCAATTTTCTTCTCGATATCTCCGCCAAGCAGTACCGAGCCGGCCGGGGATGAAACACGCAGCACACAGGAGCGGTTATTGCGCCTGTCAGCAGGCGCCGCCCCCGCCGGCGGCGAGAGAAACTCGAAATTGACCCCGTCCCATTGCCAGCGCTGATGCCGGTAACAGGGGGATTTATGCCGGGCCGCCAGATTGTCGATATCCTGCCCGACCAGGTCCGTATCGGGATAGGCCGCCAGAACCGCTTCTGCTCCACCAATATGGTCAGCATCACCATGACTGATAACCAGCCGGTCAGGCCGGCGCCCGCGGGCACGCAAATACGGCAGTATCACCGCGCTGCCGATATCAAAACGCGGGCTGTAACGAGCGCCACTGTCAAATACCAGCACATGCCCGGCCGTCTCGATCACGGCTGACAACCCCTGGCCCACATCCAGTACGCTCAGTTGAAATGCCCCTGCCGGTATGGCCCGGGAATT
>DRLE01000004.1 GCA_011051475.1 Gammaproteobacteria bacterium | reverse complement strand
GAGGTAAGCAGTGGCGAGTAAACGTCTTCTATGGTGTAGATGTGATCACCCATGCGAACATAGCGAAGTCCGGTGGCCGGATTGACGATACCGAAAATGATTTCGCGGTGATCAAAGCGTATCCGGGTATTGCCGGCTGTCATGTCATCGGCCAGGCCGATTTTTTCCGTATCCAGTTCAGTCGGTTTGAATGTCCGGTGTACCGGCGCATTCAGCAGTTGCAGAATGGTTTTTACGCGAAAGTCATTGGCGGCAATCTGCAGTGGTTTGCTGATTTGCCAGCTGCCGTTATGTTTCTCCAGCTGCGTGCTGTGACCGTTATGGCTGATGCTGATCTGCCTGATCGTGCCCGGGTCGATGTCAGTAAGCTGTGGCAGTTGCCTGCTGTCAGGCTTTTCTTCACTGAAAAGAATAAAGGCGGCCAGCACGATGGCCAGGCCAAGCAGAAACAGGTTGAGCAGCCACTGTTTTTTCATCAGCGTCGCTTGCGCACATACCAGATGCGAAAGCCGGTGATCAGCAGAAGCAGCGGGATGACCAGGAAAAAGCCGAAGGCAATAATCTTTATCTCGGTATCATCCAGTTGCAGGCGGATATCGGGTGAAGATCGGGTTTCGATAGTGACCAGGTCGTCATCACCAATCAGCCAGTTGAATATATTCAGGCCGAGATCAAGGTTGGCGCCGGCGCCGATATAGCCATTGGCAAGAAAGTCGCTGTCACCGGCAATAACCGCGCGCTGCAGCTGCGAGCCGCCCCCGTTCGGTGACGGGCGATGCAGGGCGACGGCAATGGTGATGGGGCCGGCGATATCGCCATCGCTGCTGCTGAAAACCATCTCCTCGCTGATGCCGCCGGTTTCCGTCCAGCTCTTGCCAAAGGAATTGAACAGTGCCTCGGTCTGCCAGTTATTGACACTGGCGCCCTCCTCGACAGGGCTGATACCGCGCGCCAGCGGGAACAGGCTGTTATAGCGGATATTGCGGGTAATAATATGCGGGAAATATTCGGTGACCGGGATAATCGCCGGGTGCTGGATATTCAGGGTTTTACGCAAGTCGGGATTGTTATCGACAATAACGCCGGGCTGAAAGCGTACACCGAAATAGGTGGCAAGCTTGTCCAGCTTCTGTGCGGGGCCGGGGTCGCGCAGCCAGAGCAGGTTGCCACCGGCATCCAGGTACCGGCGAATCTTTTCAATCTCGCCTTCCAGATAATCTTTTTCGGGGGCGGCAATTACCATCAGCTTTGTCTGTGCCGGCAGGGGCTGTTCGAGCAGGTTGAGGCTCTGTAGTGTAAAGCCGGTATCGCGCAACTGTTTTGCCAGTGTGCTGTAGCCGCGGTTGTCATCCGCGTCGATATTGCGTTCACCGTGGCCCTTGATAAAAACCACCTGCTGGTTTGCACGGCGGCTCAGGCGCAGCAGCGCGTTGGTAATGGATTGCTCACTGAGCGAGTCGATGTGTTCCGGCCGGCCCCTGTAAAAAATAACAAAGGCAAAAGGCCGGTTCATGACAATGCCGTCTTTCTGTGCCTGTTCGATATCGATATCCGGATTGAATATTCTGAGGCTGAAATCCTTTTTCACGCGCTGGTAACGGCTGATAATTTCCCTTACCGCCTGCGTGGTGACATCATCGCTGGTGTAGGCATGCACGCTTACCGGCTGGTCGAGCAGTTGCAGCAGCTCCACGCTGCTGTCCGACAGCGAGTGGCGCTTGTTGGCGGTAAGGTCGTATTGCCAGGTGTAGTGGTTCGTTATCCATGCCAGCATGCCGATAATGCCGGCGAACAGCAGCAGAAATATGATTCGTTGAAGTGTGAGTTGCAGTCGGGCGCGGCGGTCGAGTTTCATGGCGTTTACTATGCCTGCAGGCGCCGGGTTTCCAGCTGGCGTATGGTCAGCACCAGGAAGAAGGTGATAAACAGAATGAAATAGGCAATGTCGCGGGTATTGAAGATACCGCGCAGCAGTACGCTGAAATGGCTTTGCAGCGAAAGATAGCTGAGCGCGCTGTCACTGCCGGCCGGCGCGCTGTTGATATTGAGCAGCCAGAGCAGAAGCAGCAGACCGAAACTGCTGATGGCGGCAATCATCGGGTTGTCGGTCAGCGATGACATATACAGGCCGGCGGCGCTGAATGCGGCCAGCATCAGCAGCAGACCGAGCAGGCCGGAAAACAGTTTTTCGTAGTCCAGGCTGGTGCCCATGGCCAGCGACAGCGGCATCAGGCTGATGAGGAAAACCAGGGTGAAAACAAAGAACAGCAGGCCCAGGTATTTGCCCAGTACGATTTCGGTAATGCTCAGCGGCGCGCTGAGCAGCAGGCTGAGCGTTTTGCTGCGCCGTTCCTCGCTGATCAGGCGCATGGTCAGCAGCGGCACGATCATCAGCAGGATAACACTGGCGGCTTCATACAGCGGAGAAACGATCAGGTCGGTAACCCCGGGTGCATTCTGCATGGTGGTCAGTTCCTTCTGTACGGCGAAAAACATGTCGATGGAGGTGAAAAACGACCAGGCCAGAATAACCTGCACCACGGCCAGCAGCACCCAGGCCATGGGCGAGAGAAACATGCTGCGAAATTCGCGCTGTGCAATACTGAAAATCATCAGGCGGCCTCGCGGGTATCAACCGCATTATCACCGGCGGTCAGTTCGATAAAAATCTGCTCCAGCGACGGGCGGTGTTCATTGAAGGCCAGCAGTCCCCAGCCCTGTTCGACAATATAGCGGCTGAGCTGTTCGGCGGGCAGTGTGCTGCTGACAATAAAACGTCCGTTGGCACATGTTTCCACTTCGCTGAAGACTTTATGTGTGGCCAGCTCGTTGCCATCGATGGTCTGCGCCAGAGTGATGTCATAGCGCCCGCCCTGCGCCTGCATCAGCGCGTCCATATCGGCGCTGTAAACCAGTTCACCACGGTTGATAATCTGTACGCGGTTACATACGGCCTGAACCTCCGGCAGGATATGGGTGCAGAGAATAATGCCATGGCTTTTGCCCAGGGTTCTGATCAGGTCACGGATTTCGATAATCTGAATCGGGTCGAGGCCGACGGTCGGCTCATCGAGAATAATCACCGGTGGTGAATGCAAAATAGCCTGGGCAATGCCGACGCGTTGCTGGTAGCCCTTGGACAGATTACGGATAAGACGTTGCTGTACATCGAGCAGGCCGCAGCGCTCGATGGCATGATTGCGGGTATTGATAATGTCCGAAGCCTTGATGCGGTGCAGGCGGGCGCAGTAGTCCAGGTATTCATTCACCGTCATCTCCGGATACAGCGGTGGCGTTTCCGGCAAATAACCCAGGGCGGCCTTGGCCGCCTTCGGTTGCTCCAGCAGGTCGATGCCGTTAATGCGGATCTCGCCGCTTCCCGGTGCCAGGTTGCCGCTGAGCATCTGCATGGTGGTGGATTTGCCCGCGCCGTTGGGGCCGAGAAAACCCAGGATATCGCCGGCGGCAAGCTCGAAACTGATATTGTTCACCGCGCAGAAATCACCGTAATAACGGCTCAGGTTTTTAACAGAGATTAGCGATGACATAGGGCGCTATTATCACTGAAATAGCATGGCTTGCAAACAGGTTTGCGAAATGAGGACGTAGAATTTTTATCCGCAAATGAACGCGAATAAACGCTAATGCCGGATCGGATTTTGTATTTTGCAGCTCAACATTAATTCTGCTACCAATGCCTTACCCTGTCCGTTACACATACGCTTGAGCAGAACGACAAATGCCGTAATAACATCCGACTTAAACATTTGCGTGTATTCGCATTCATTTGCGGAAACAATGCTTTTATAATACCCCATGGCCAGATATCTCGGCGTCGATACCGGCGGCACTTTCACCGATTTTGTTCTTTATAATGACAGCGACGGCAGTCTGCGTCTGCACAAGGTGCTGTCGACGCCGCAGGCGCCCGAGCAGGCCATTCTTCAGGGGATACGTGAGCTGGGACTGGCAGTAAGGGATGCGCAGACCCTGTCCGTGGTGCACGGTTCAACCGTGGCCACCAATGCCGTGCTCGAAGGCAAGGGCGTGGCCACGGCCTATATCACCAATGAAGGTCTGGCCGATGTGCTGCGCATTGGTCGTCAGGCGCGCGCAGCGCTGTATAATCTCGCGCCGGAGAAAAAGCCGCCACTGTTGCCCGCCGAACGTTGTCTGCAGGTGCCCTCACGGCTGTCGGCGCAGGGTGAGCATCTGCAGCGCCTGGACGATATTGCCATCGAAAACCTGCTTTCACAGCTGCGCGAGCTTGCGCCGCGCGCGGTCGCCATCAACCTGCTGTTTTCATTTCTCGATGAAAGCGAAGAGCTGGAACTGGAACAGGCCATCCGCCAGGATCAGCCCGGGTTGTTTATCAGCCGTTCCTCGGACGTGCTGCCCGAATACCGCGAATATGAGCGCGGCGTCACCACCACCCTGAACGCCATGGTCGGTCCGCTGATGCAGGGTTATCTGCATCGCCTGCAAAGCGCGCTGCAGAATGATACCGGTCAGGCGGTGCCGCTGAGTATTATGCAAAGCTCGGCCGGCACCACCAGCGTGCAACAGGCCGGGCGCTATCCGGTCAATCTGCTGCTGTCCGGCCCGGCGGGCGGGCTCAAGGGCGCGCAGATCGTGGCGGCGGCCGGTGGCGAAGAGCGCCTGCTGTCCTTCGATATGGGTGGCACCTCCACCGATGTTTCCATTATCGATAAACGCATCGGTTTTACCGGTGATGCCCGTATTGGCGGCTACCCGGTGGCCGTGCCCATGGTGGACATGCATACCATCGGCGCCGGCGGCGGCTCGATTGCGCAGGTCGATGCCGGTGGCCTGCTGCTGGTGGGGCCGGAATCGGCCGGCGCCGCCCCCGGGCCGGCCTGCTATGGCCGGGGCGGGCGGCGGCCCACGGTAACCGATGCCAATGTGGTGCTCGGTCGCCTGCTGCCGCGCGCCTTTCTTGGCGGCGCCATGCAGCTGGACCGTGCTGCCGCGATCGAGGCGGTCAACACCGTTGCCGAAGCACTGGGGCTGAGCGTCGAGCAGGCGGCGCAGGGCATTATCGAGGTGGTCAATGATCACATGGTGCGCGCCCTGCGCGTCATGTCGGTGGAGCGGGGCGAAGATCCGAAAGAATTCACTCTGGTGTCATTCGGCGGTGCCGGTGGTCTGCATGTATGCGCCCTGGCCGAGGCGCTGGAAATGCGCAGGGCGCTGGTACCGGTCAATGCCGGTGTGCTGTCGGCCCTGGGCATGCTGGCCGCCGAGGCCAGCCGCGAGCGCTCGCGCAGTATCAACCGGTGCGTGCAGGACTGTAATGAAGCCGATATACAGGCCATATTCGATGAACTGGCGGAGCATGCGCGCAATGAGCTGGTCAGCGATGCTCCTGCGGGTGATGCACAGGATGACTGCCAGACGAGTTTCAGTATCGATGTGCGTTATCTCGGGCAGAGTCACGCGCTTGCTCTGCCATGGAAGGGGCTGGATGCGGTGGAACAGGCGTTTCATGACAGACACCAGGACGCTTACGGTCACCGCCTGGCCATGCCGGTGGAGCTGGTCACCCTGCGGGTTCGCGTGACGCAGCAGCGCCGGGCGTTTGTCCTGCCGCCCTGGCAGCCCGAAGCGAAGCAGCATACTGAGAGCGTCCGGCTGCCGGGCATTAATGCGCCGGTGGCGGTGGTCAATCGAGCGGGCCTGGCTGTCGGACAGCGGCTGCAGGGACCGGCCTTGATAACCGAAACCAGCGCCACGACCTGGCTGGCGCCGGGCTGGCAGGCCGAGGTTGATCGTGTTGGCAATCTGAAGCTTTATGATAATCGTTGAGAACCGGCAAGCGTGAACGCCGGGCCGGCCACAGCCCCAAGATTTGGCAGCTGGCCAGGAAGCTACCAGTAGCGCACCCGGCCGGTATCGATATGGACAAAATCCGAACGGGCATAATAGCCCACGCCACCGCCTTTTAGCGCCATGGCCGCCTTGCGCAGCTGGCTGCTGGCAAAGCCCGGCAGGCGCACATCAATGGCCATGCCTTTCATGTGATAACTGCGTTTGGCCACGCCGGAGCTGTTTTTATTGAGCATGGCATTGGTGGCCGGTGAGCGGTAACCCGAAATCACATGAAACTCACCCTCGTGTTCAACCTTGCTCTGCAGCCGGTAGAGCAGGTCCAGCAGTTTCGGGTCGATGGGCAGGCTGGTGCCGCTGCGGTGATCGCGCAGTATCCAGTTGATTTCGCTGAGGGCGTCATCCAGATAGCTGCCGTCCGACCAGAAAGTCGCGGACAGTTTTTCACCGGTGTGGGTATTGTAAAAAGACAGTTCTCGGTCGCGCTCTTTTGCGGTTGACGCCATAACGCGAGGTGCGGCCAGACCGATGGCGAGGCCGGCTGCCGAGGTCAGGAAACCACGGCGTGAAAGTGTACTCTGAGGAGTGTTTTTGAGTGTTCTGGACATAAAATAACACTTCCGTTTTTTAAACGGCTGTACTTATATAATAGTGCCAAACCGGAAATATTAAAGCTTTTTCCCTGAAAACCGAATCTTTCATGCCAATATAGGGGCTAGTTCGTAAAACGCTGCTGAAGCAGCCTGTCGCGGCCATAAATATCCGGCCTGTAGTTTATCTGTCCGTTTTCACCGGCCCAGGCCGTCCGGTAGACCAGGTAGATGGGGATCGCCACGGGGAGGGTAATTTTCTGGTTACCGCCCAGGTAGATACTGGCCAGTATTTCTTCTTCCTTTTGCTGGCTACCATCGTTCAACAGATAGGCGGCAAGCCTGACCGGGTCTTTTACCCGGATACAGCCGGAGCTGAAGGCGCGTATATTGCGCTCAAACAGTTTTTTGTCCGGGGTGCCGTGTAAATAGATTTCATAGGGATTGGAGAACAGGAATTTCATCTGGCCAAGGGCATTTTTCGGCCCCGGGTCCTGGCGCATCCAGTAGGGAAAGTGTTCCTTGTCGATGTTTTTCCAGTCGACGCTTCTGGGGTCGACCTCGCGTGCGTTTTCGCCCCAGCCGCGAAACAGGCGGATGGACTTTCTGGCCAGAAAGTCAGGGTCGCTGGCCAGTCTGGGCAAAAAATCCTCGATGGCAATGGTATTGGGAACGATCCAGTAGGGATTGTATTCCATGGTGCTGACCCAGCCGGAAAAACTGGGCGTGGCGCGGTAGGCCTTGCCGATGATGACCGGCATGGAAAGCACCACGCTATCGTCTTCCATAATGTACAGTTCAAAGCCGGTCATATTGACCAGGAGATAGCGTTTGTGCAGCTGTCGCGGCATCCAGCGCCAGCGCTCCATATTGATGCGAAGCTGGCGGATCCTGTCCTCGACCGGCGTATTCAGGGCCCGCCGGGTCTGCCAGCCGACACGTCCGTCGGCTTTCAGGCCGTGTCGTGTCTGGTAGCGTTTAACGGCCTTTTCCAGCTCATGGTCGAAAATATCAATATTACAGACATTACATTCTTCCAGGTCGCCGCTTTCTGCCAGCCGTGTTCGCAACAGCCTGACGCGTGATTGCTGCATGCCGGTTTCAAGCACCGGCCCGGCTTCGATTTTCGGCCAGCCGCCCTGCTGCCTGATGCTTTGCAAATGCAGCAGTTCCTTTTTTAGCAGGCGATAGCCCCGGTGCGGGGGCGGCAGTGATGCCAGCAGCCGGGTAATCGAATCCTGTTCGGCGGCGCGGTGCAGTAACTGACCCATGTCCGGCGGAGCGTTGCTGATGTGCCAGTCGGCATCAAGTTCAGCGGGGTCATAGCGTCCCGAATAAAGATCCTTGCTGTAGCGGACGAATGCGGCTGTCAGTAAAAGTTCCAGGCGGACAATATCCTCGGGCTCTGCCGCGTTCCAGAACTGACGGATGGGTCCAGGCAGATAATCAGATGGTGTCAGGCCTTCTTCACCGGCATCAAGAATGGCATGCAGCAGGTCATAGGCGCGGTCGAGACGCTGCTCATCCTGTGACCAGAGCAGGCGGTACTGGCGCTGTTGATAAAAGTTCTGTACTGCCGGTTCATTCAGCTCGGCAAGTTGCTGTGGGTTACTCCCGAGCCATTGCTTCAGCAGTGTTGCTGTTTCGGCGTCAACGCTGGTTGAAACAAGCAGGCACAGCAGGAGGTAAATTCTTGAGTAAAAGATAGGGAAGGCCGTTTGTTTCATGAACAACATTGAAGCGAAAAGGGCTGCCCTTTTCGGCGGGCAGGGCAGGTGTCGATGTCAGGATGCGTGTATCAGTGCCCCGGCAGGTGGTGTGTTTTCAGGTTGGGCTCAGCTTATCCTCAGGCCGCATTTATGCCGCGATCAGGCCGCACTCAGGGCGCGTATTACTTCCTTGCCGGTAGTGTCCTGTACCTGGTCGAGAAATTTTTCCGCCCAGTCCAGAATACCAAGGCCTTCGGCATTAAGCTGGCTGGGATGAACAGCGCCTTCGTTAAAGGCAATGTACAGTAATACCGCGGCAGCCTGCTGCACATCCCAGTTCAGCCCCTTGTTATTTGCCCGGAACCAGGCTTTCATAATGCGACGGTAGTAATCAACCGGAATATTTTCATGTATATTGCCATTGGTATAGCGTGCCAGAGCCTGATTGAGTTCACCGTATTTAACCATGTTATAGCCCTTTGTCTGGTTTAGGAATGCTTTATAACAAGTATAGTTTGTCTTTAAATACCATTATCCTGTTTTTTTCAGAAAAGAAAACCGCAAAAAATGCGATTAATGACGCCGTCTGCCGGTACATGCTATTCTGAACACTGCTTATCGGAGATGTAATCGGTATGAATATGCGCCTGATCCCTGTTGTTTTTCTGTTTGCTGCTGCCCTGTTATCGGGTTGTGGGCGGCATCCTGCCGCCGGTGTCTGGGCGACGGATCAGGACAATGCTTACGGTATAAAGCGGTTGCGGGTCGGTTTTGATGGTCGCGCCGAGTTTGAAACCACGAAACCGGAACCGGCCAGCTGGCACTGTTTCTGGGGCGCCACCGGCAAATACAGTGCCAGCCTGCAGTGCCGTTCTTCGGCGCAGCCCGAGGTAACCAGAAATTTTGTGTTAACTGTCAGTGAACCAGGTGAAGGCCGGTTGCAGGCAAGATTGATGCACGGGGCGGAAACAGCAGCGATTTTTGTCCTGCTGGATGAGAATCCAACGCCAGTAGTAAAGCCGTTTAATCCCGAATAAGTGTCAGTACGCCTGTGGAAACAGTATGAGCAGTGAAAACAGCGTAAATGAAAGCAGGCCGCCGGGTTCTTCTGATCGTCTGTTTTTTATGGCCTTTGTGATTTATCTGCCGGTTTCCATTTTGCTGGTATTCTGGTTGTTTGCCGTTTCCATTATCTATCCGGCCGAATCCTGGCAATACCGGCTGTTCTACGGGGTCGACGGTAACCATGCGCTGCTCTGGCTGTTTGCGTCACTGTTACCGGCGTTTCTGTTTCTGGTGTTTAAAACCCGGCAGAAGAGCATGTTGGTACGCCTTGCCGGTGCCACCGGTTTTTACTGTCTGCTGGCAAGCCTGGTCAGCAGCCATGCTTATCTGGCCCTGCCGGGCATGTTTTGTATTGTTGTTAGCATTGTGATCGGCCGTCTGTCCAGCAGGCGCTAGACCGGTGGCCGGACCGTTCCTGTTCTGTTCAGTAAGGTCTGTCCAGGAATAATTTCACCTTGTCCCGTATATAACGCATAATATCTGCTGAACAATATGGCAGTCACTGCCTGGCAGGGGGAAAGATGGAAAAAATTGACGAGTTACTCGATGATCTGCACCGGTTGCAGGCGCAGGTTGAGGAGGAAGTGGAGGGACTGCTGGAGCAGAAGCGCAAGCAGTTTCACTATACCCTGCATCAGGGCAAGGTCAGTTTTGCCAGCGAAGTCAGAAAGCTGCACAAGGCGCAGCGTATCAATGTTCTGGCCTACCTTATGCGGGCACGGCCGGCGCACCTGCTGACGGCGCCGATTATCTACAGTGTTATCCTGCCGATTGCGCTTATGGACATAATGGTCAGTCTTTACCAGTCTGTCTGTTTCCGCGCATACGGTATCCCCCTGGTCAGGCGTTCCGACTACATTATTATCGACCGCCATAAACTGTCATATTTGAATGCGATTGAAAAATTCAACTGCGTGTACTGTGGTTACGGCAATGGCGTAATTGAGTATGCCCGGGAAATTACCGCTCGCACCGAGCAGTACTGGTGTCCGATAAAACATGCAAGGCGTTCACGCAGTGCGCACGAACTGATCAATAATTTCGTGGATTATGGTGATGCTGAAACCTATCATCGGGAACTGGAAAAGATCCGCGAGGGGATACGACATATTGAATGAATGGCGGGCTAGCGGCCGTTGTTCTGCCTGTGGTATTTCAGTGCCTGTACAAAGGAGCGCACGTCGGACTGTTCATGCCGGATCAGCAGGGTAATCAGGATCTCTTCGAGCGAGGCGTAGGCGCTGGCAAAGGCTGCGATTTTCAGCGGCCAGTCGAGCAGTCCGGAAAATACCAGGAAATAGGCCAGTATGGTCAGCGCGACGGCAATTTTAACGCTCCAGGTATGGTAGCTGGTCAGGGCGTGAAGCTTGATCAGGCCGACAATCACCGGCGCCACCAGGCTGATAACAATAATACTGATCCAGACGATCTGCTCACGCACTATATCCGGCCATAACAGCCAGGCGCAGACGGTAATGGTGCTGTAGATAACAAAGTCGCCCCAGCTGTCGAGATGCGATCCCAGCTCGGTAATCTGGTTAAGGCGGCGGGCGAGAAAACCGTCGAGTACGTCGGTAAACTCGGTAAACAGCAGCGCCAGCAGAAACCAGGTTGGCTGCTGCCTGATAGCCAGCATGAGCAGTACCGGCGCCATCAGCAGACGGATAAAGCTGACCAGGTTGGGCAGGTTGTAGATTTCGGATGATTTACCGGTTGGCATGATTCATGTCCTGCGTTCAGAGCCTAATAGGGGCGTTTACGTATACCCCAGCGATAAAGAATAACCGAGATCGCCAGTTCAAAAACAATAAATACAATAACCAGTACCGAAACCTGGCTGCTACTCAGGCCGAAAGCCCCGGCCATGACCACCGCCGGCAGAAAGGATTCCGGTATCTGGTCAAGCAGCGGCGCCATACTGCTGGGCGGCAGTTTCAGCCGGCGCTTGATAAAGCTGGAAAACAGGTCGCCGGTCATGGCCAGCAGGCCGACAATAAAGCCATATGCGGCTTCATAACCGAGTAAGAGCGCTGTTAAGGTGGTAACAATGATCGAACTGGCCAGGCCTCGCCAGGTTTTTGAACTGCCCAGTACCGGCTGACCGTCGACAAATTTTCTGCCGCCATCAATCATATAGGCATACCTTTCACCCATCAGATTCCGTACAATAATCGGGCTGGCGTTTGCCACGATAATCAGCAGGAGTAAATGCAGAAAGGAAGACGATAGCATAAGGCTATTATAGGGCGCACAAACTGCACTGTCCCGATTAAATATGAGTGATTCACACCTGAAAATTGTTACCTACAATATCCACAAGGGCTTCAGCGCCAGCAACTGGCGTTTCATTCTGCATGAAATCCGCCATGCCCTGCGGGAAGTCGATGCGGACATCCTGTTTTTGCAGGAAATACAGGGTGAGCACCTGCGCCATGCCCTGAAGCACGAAAACTGGCCGGACAGCAGCCAGTTCGAGTTTCTTGCCGACGAGATCTGGCATCATCATGCCTATGGCAAAAACGCCATTTATGACAAGGGCCACCACGGCAATGCCATACTCAGCAAGTTTGATTTTGTTCACTGGGACAATATCGACGTATCGCTGATGAAAACGGCCAGCCGCAGCCTGCTGCACGGCGTGCTGACACTGCCGGGTGACAGGCCGCTGCATGTCATCTGTGTACATCTTGGACTGCTGGGATATGAGCGTGAACTTCAGCTACGCCAGCTGATTCAGCGTATCGATTCGCATATACCACATGATCAGCCAATGATTATTGCCGGCGACTTCAACGACTGGCGTGGCCGCGCCGAAGCCTGGTTCAGTCGTGTTCTCGGTGTCAGCGAGGTATTCAAGGGGCACTATGGCCGCTATGCGCGCACCTTTCCGGCCTGGATGCCGGTATTGCCCATGGACCGGATATACAGCCGCGGCCTGGAAGTAGTCAGCTGCCGACCTCTCAGCGGCAGGCCATGGCGGCATCTTTCCGATCATTTGCCGCTGTTGTCGGAGTTCGTTCTGCCATAACGCGACGAATATGAGATGATGGGTTCCAGAAAAACAGGGGAGAGGGGCAATAGTGACGGATAAGGTCTACAGCTGGGCTGGAATTGTGGCTACCTATGTCAGCGCGGCGGCCATGTTTTCACTGGCCGCGGCGCTGGTGTATTTTACCGTCGGTCTGTTGCAGGTAACCCGTGAAATCCCGCCCATTCTGAAAACCGTGCAGGAGGTCAATCAGCAGATAGCCCCGGTTATTGACGAGGTCGCAGGGATTCGCGACCTGGTTCCTCCCATACTCGAAGAAGTGAAGGCCACGCGCGAAGCCGTTCCGCCCGTACTGGCAGAGGTCAGGGCAAGCCGGAAATGGGCGGACCCGGTTATCAGGGAATATTCGCGCACCAACGAACAGATCCCGGCGATTCTGGCCGAGGTAAAGGCCACCCGTGAGGCGCTGCCGCCTGTTTTAAAAACCGTGGATAATGCCGCTGACGCAACACGGGATATTTCCGGTGAAATCAGGGCCACCCGGCCGCTGATTCCCGAGATTCTCACGCAAGTGGAAAAAACCCGTGAGGCCATCCCGCCCATGCTCGACCGGGCAGACGCGCTTGTCGCCAATGCCCGTCAGGCCAGCAAGGAAGCCAGTCGCGGCGCAGTCAGCGGCGTGTTCTCCGGTATCCTGATGGCGCCGTTTGTTTTTGTCGGCGATGTCGGCAAGCGTCTGGTGGGGGTCACTGATGATGAGGCTGACAAGCTGTCGAATGATGATTATGCCATGGTTGAGGCAGCAACCAGTGACATGCTGAGCAGTGACAGGGTTGGTGACAGGAAAAGCTGGAGCAACAAAAAAACCGGCTCGTCCGGTTATGTCAGGCTGCTGGATATT
>DRLE01000003.1 GCA_011051475.1 Gammaproteobacteria bacterium | reverse complement strand
CGCGGTTCAGCCACAGCCACTGGTTGATGCGCCAGTGCTCACGCGCCAGATCCAGCTCCAGGTCGAGTGTGTCATAGGCCGTGGTCATGGCCGCGGGCGCCAGCGAGGCGCGGGTGGCGGTGGTGCTGTCGAGAAAACTCTGCAGGTCGCTGTCGATGACGCGGCTGTCATCACCGTCCGCGCCCTGGTATTGCAGGGAGAAATGGTTTTTCCACTTGCCGAGTCTGAAGTTGTTCTGCATCCAGGCGCCGCGGTTGCCGAAAGAGCCGGCCTGGGCGCCGAATGCCTGGCCCTGCTCGTATTTGCGGGTAATGATATTGATCACGCCGACAAAGGCGTCGGCGCCGTAAACGGCGGAACCCGGACCGCGAATGATTTCGATCTGCTCGATATTGTTCAGCGACTGGCGGTAGGCGGCAAAACGCGAGCCGCCCTGCAGGCTGTTGACCGGAACGCCGTTGATCAAGAGCAACATACCGGCATCCGGGTCACGGAAGAAACCACGCATGCTGTAGATAGCATTGCCGGAATAATAGTCTTCCGATACGTGCAGGCCGGGCACCATTTCCAGCAGCTCGTTCAGGCTGCTGGCCGATGAGTGTTCGATGTCCCGGCGGGTAATCACGCTGGCCACCGCGGGCGCCTTGTACAGCAATTGTTCATTACCGGTGGCGATGGACACCATGCGCTCCTCGCCGTAAACCATCTGCAGGGTTTCATCTTCGCTGGCAATCTGCGCCTGTGCGCCTGCCTGCAGGGCGAGCAGCATCAGTGTCAGTACCGGTTTTACGGTCAGTGCGCGCATTTGCTTGCTCTTTCTGCCTGGCAGCAGTCGTCGATGGAAACGGGTTCGGCAATAATGCTGCCCTGGGCGTAATCAATGCCGGCGCTGACCAGTTCATCAAGTACGGCGCTGTCATCGATCTGCTCGGCAATGGTTTTTATTTTCAGGATATGAGCGATTTCGTTAATGGAACGCACCATGACCTGGTTGACCGGGTTGCTGAGAAAGTCACGGAAGAAATCACCGTGGATCTTCAGAAAATCGATATTCATGCGCCGGATATAGGCGAAGGAAGACGAGTTACTGACAAAATCATCCAGCGCGATGCGACAGCCAAGCTGGTGGATGCTGTCGATAAACTGCCCCGCCTTGCTGATATTATTGATGGTGGTGGTTTCGGTAATCGAAAAACAGACCAGTCCCGGCGGGGTCTGATGAATACTTAACTGTTCGCGGATATAGGGCAGCAGGGTTTCATCATCGAGTGAGCTGGCGCTGATATCGATAATGCAGGTTTCCAGGGTATGCAGCACGGGGTTGGCCGGTGACAGGTGGCTGAAGGTTTGCGCAATAACCCAGCGGTCGATCTGGTTCATCAGCTTGTAACGCTCCGCAGCAGAAAGCAGCTTTTGCTGCGGTACCGGTCGGCCCTGCTCATCGTTCATACGCAGCATGATTTCGAACTGTTGTTTCTGTTGCGTGAAGTTTTTCAGTGGCTGTATTTTCTGGCTCAGCAGCAGGAAGTCATCGTTTTCCAGGCAACTGATAATGCGGTTGGCAATACGGGTTTCACCACTGAGCTGCTGCAGGCTGGCATCATCCCTGTCGCTGACAAAGACCTGGCCGCGACCCTTGCCCTTGGCGGCGTAGCAGGCGCTGTCTGCCTGTGAGATAAGGTCCTGGATAATGCCGGTGTTGTGACATATCTGAACAATGCCGATGCTGACGCCGATGGTAAAAATTCTGTCTTCCCAGTTAAAGCGGTAGTTTCTGATATCTTCACAGATGCTCTCGCCGATACTTTTCGCTTTTTCGGCACTGCAGTTTTTCAGGATAAGAGCGAACTCGTCACCGCCGACGCGCGCCAGCACGTCCGAGTCCTTGCGGATATGGTGGCGGAAAATGCCGGTGATGTTTTTCAGCAGCTCGTCGCCGGCATTGTGACCGCAACTGTCGTTGACGATCTTGAACTTGTCCAGATCCATATAACACAGCACATGTTCCGTGCCATCGGCTGCACATTCATCGATGACGACCTGCAGTGACTGTTCGAAGCCGACCCGGTTGATCAGCCCGGTGAGATGGTCGCGTACCGCCTGTTTCTCCAGGTGTATGTTCTGCCGGCGCAGTTTCTCGTCCCTTTCCGCAAGGACACTGATCATGCGGTTGAAGGCGCCGGCAATCTGTGTGATTTCCTGCGGCCCCTGCGGATCGATCTGTCCGGCCAGTTCGCCCTCTCCGGTCTGCTTCATGATTTCTGAAATGGAATACAGTGGCCGGGTCAGGCGGCGGATAATGCTGTGCAGGGCGAGCAGCAGCATAATGCCAACGCTAATGGCAATGCTGAAATTACTGAACAGGATACCACTGCCGATCTTCTTCAGACTGTCCTTGCTGCTGCTGACAACGACATAGCCGATCAGTTTTTCCCGGCTGTCCGCCGGGTTTTCGAACAGCTGCTCCTGCAGGCTTTCATTGCTGGGCCTGAGAACGACCGGTGAGATAAAGCACCAGGTGTCTTCGTCTTCGGAAAAAATACTCGGCTGGCTGGATGCGCTCACCCGGCTGAAATCCGGTGTATCGATGTTTTCCCTGTCTGTATCGGAAGCGTAAAACAGGGAACCGTCGGCCTTGTATATCCTGATATGGTTGACACCGGGGAAGGCCAGTGTCAGCTTGACGGCGTTTTCCGCGTTTTCCGGGCTGTCGTAGAGCAGGGCGAGCTTGCTGCTGTCGGCCATGCTCAGCGTTGCCTGTTTGCCCTGCTCGATCAGCATTTCACGTACCTGTCGGTCACTGATCCAGGTGCTGGCAAATATCAGTGCGCCAAGCAGCAGCACAATACCGGCTGCCACAGTGATAAACAGCTGTGTTCGTATGGGCGCGTCATTGATTTTGCGGTTAAAAAATTTCATGAGCTATTTATAGGCCGGGAAAACCCTGTCGAAAGTCTTGATCAGTTCCTTGCTGTAGTTCAGTTCCAGGTGCGTGGCCGTGCGTATATTCACTGCGGTTTTAAAATCCACGGACGGGTAGAGCAGGGCCGGGGTGCCGGGTTTTTCCAGGTGTCTCTGCAGCAGCGCCACCAGCCTGCGGCCCTGCTTGATGTGGTCAGGATAGAGCGCGAACAGGGTGCCGCGGCGTACGTGCATAATGTTGTTGGAAAAAACCGTAATGTGCTTGTCCCAGGATGTCTGCAATATGTCGGGCAGCAGAATGTCCATGGGGGCGATATTGTCCAGTGGTATCCAGATGGCATCGCTGCCGGGCTGTACGGACCTGAGAACGATCCGGTACTGCAGGGTGGCCTGCTTGAAATCGTCGACCTCAAGCGGGATAAATTCGAGGTTGTACTTGCGGCTGATCTTTCGTGCCCGTTTTACCAGCCAGCCATTGTTCTTTTTACTGTAGATAAAGAACACACGGTTGATGCTCGGGTTGAGCAGTTGCAGCTGGCGGAAAAAGAGTTCGGGGTCACCAGACAGGCTGATGCCGCTGATGCCCGGCGGAGTCGCCACCATGCCACCGGCAATAAGCGGTAGTTCGCTGTTCTGTTCGCTGTTCAGGGCATCGACCAGTTTGTAGGTTGTCTGTCCCAGGGCAATATAGCCCTTGATATGGTTCTGCTCGCTCCACTCTTTCAGGCTGTCGCTCGTGGTTTTGTCGTCGACGCGGAGGCTTATGAAGTTGTAGCCGGGTACGGATTCAATACCCTTGATGTATTGTTCGAACATGCCGCTGTACTGCTTGCTGACGGTCGGGTAGAGAACGGCAATAGCGGGATGTTCCTTGTCCTGGTGTTCGGCTGCTGCGAGCGGTGTATGGATGACGGCGAAAAGAAAGCAGGCCAGGGCGCATAAAAACAGCCATGTATTGCATACCTGCTTGCTTACACGAAGGTCATTGGCCGTCTGTCCGCGGAAAATGGGCACTGCTGTTTTTCCTGCTAGTTAAGAAATCGAAGTTGTGTTTTGTGATTTGGATATTTTGTGATTCAGGCAGGAATGGTTTGTTGCTTCCTCTGATGTTTACCCTGATAAGTGTAGTTGATTTAATAACTTAAGCGACCTGAACGTGCCCAAAAAAACTGTCATGTTTACAACAGTAACGCTATTAAAATGACAGTTTTTTTCGTCTTTTAGTCCTGTATGCCGTGGCTGCCGGCAGGCGTAAAATAGCGGGATCACCGCTGCCCGGACGGGGTAACGGGGAGGGCTTCGTCAGCAGGTGTGCGGTGAGAAAGACCGCTGATCTGGCGGTATCAGGAAAGGTAGCGTGCCAGCAGGGCCTGTTTAAAATCAGCGTCGGCGGGCAGAGGAATGCGGATTTCATAACCGCCGCCGGGCGCTTCCTGCATGGGTTCGCCGCGCAGGCTTTCCATGCTTTCTACAGTGATATCGATATTGCCGCCGGGCGCGATGACCTCGATGCGGTCGCCGACCTTCAGCTTGTTTTTCACCAGCACTTCGGTGCTGCCGTTATCCGGGTCGTAGGCGGTTACCTCGCCGACGAACTGCTGTTGCACCAGGGTGGAGTGGTTGCTGAGATAGTTCTGGTAGTCCTGGTCGGGATGGCGCTGGTAAAAGCCCTCGGTATAGCCGCGGTTGGCCAGGGTGTCGAGCTTGCCGTAGAGGTCGGGGTTGAACTCGCGGCCGGCAACGGCATCGTCAATGGCCTGGCGGTAGATCTGCGCGGTACGGGCCACGTAATAGTGCGATTTTGTGCGCCCCTCGATTTTCAGCGAGTCGATGCCGATTTTCGCCAGGCGCTCCACGTGCTGTACCGCGCGCAGGTCTTTCGAGTTCATAATATAGGTGCCGTGCTCGTCCTCGAAAATCGGCATGTATTCTTCAGGGCGGTTTGGCTCTTCGATTAAATACACGCGATCGGCCAGCGGGTGGCGTTTGCGTCCGGGGTTGGCGGCATGGGTTTCGGGAAACAGTTCCGGCGTGTTCATCGCCGCCATGGCATCGAACTCTATTTTCCGGATATCGCCCGACTCGGTTTCACCGGCATTGTGCATTTTGTAGTCCCAGCGGCAGGAATTGGTGCAGCTGCCCTGGTTGGGGTCGCGGTGGTTGAAGTAGCCCGACAGCAGACAGCGTCCGGAATAGGCGATGCACAGGGCACCGTGTACAAAGACTTCCAGTTCCATATCGGGGCAGGTCTGACGGATTTCCTCGATTTCATCCAGTGACAGTTCGCGCGACAGAATCACACGCTCCAGTCCCAGTGACTGCCAGAATTTCACCGAGGCGTAGTTGACGGTATTGGCCTGTACCGACAGATGAATAGGCATTTCGGGCCAGCGCTCGCGCACCATCATAATCAGGCCGGGGTCGGACATGATCAGGGCGTCGGGCTGTAACGCGATAACCGGCGCCATATCCTGCATATAGGTTTTTACCTTGCTGTTATGCGGCATCAGGTTGCTGGCAACAAAGAACTTTTTGCCCAGGTCATGCGCATGGTTGATGCCTTTTTCCAGGTTTTCCAGCTT
>DRLE01000002.1 GCA_011051475.1 Gammaproteobacteria bacterium | reverse complement strand
CTTCGTCATGGCCCGATGCTTGATGACCGCTTTCATCGTGTCCGTGATCTTTATGCGCCTCATCATGACCTTCTTCCTCTGTATGTTGCGCTTCGGCAACTTCATGCTCATGACCATCGTGATCGCTTTCCGCCAGGCTTGCGCGCACGGCGAAAACGTTGAGTGCCGCCAGCAGTGCCAGCAGGCCAACTATTTGTATGCTTTTTTTATTCATCATTAAATCTCTTAAACTGTTTTGACAACCATCCAGGGCTGTTACTGTTTCTGATCCTGCGCCTGCATGGCCAACCACTGTTCGATCTGGCCGGATGCCAGCAGCCATTCGCTCCAGTCGGTCCACATGCGTCCGCGCTGCTCCAGTGCGCTGGCCTTGGTATTCAGCGCCTGTGTCAGCTGTATCAGGTAATCGGTGGTATTGATTTCGCCGGCTTTCCACAGGCGCTCCAGTAATTTGATCTGCTCACCCAGCGTGCCCTCGCCGCTTCGCTGCCAGGCCTGCCAGGCTTCACGGCTGAGCTCGTAGGAAACCGCGGCGATTTCCAGCCGGCTTTTCAGCCGGCGGTAGGCATCGATGGATTCTTTTTCCGCCTGTATCATCTGTGCATTGGCAGCATCGACCTCCGCCTGGAAGTTATTGCGCACCTTGAGCGGCACGGAGAAGCTTACCCCGAGCAGGGTGTCCTGCTCCTCCTTGCCGGCACGAAACGCCAGCGTCGGTTTCGAGGCCTTTTCACCCACGCGCACCTTTACCTGAGCCTGCGCGGCATGCACCCTGGCGATGATTTCCTGCATCTGTGGCAGTTGCTGTACGGTTTTATCCACCTTGCCCGGATCACGATCAGGCGCCGGAAAGGTAATGCTCAGCTCGGGGCGGCTGACACTGCTGCTGCCGGTCAGAGCTATCAGATTCTGCTCTGCCCGCGCATGCGCGGAAATGGCATCCGCCAGCTTGAACCGCGCCTGGGCATAGGAAAGGTTGGCCAGATCGACTTCAACCTGGCCCAGATCGCCGGCATCGAAACGCTGCTTTGCCAGCCTGGCCGAGCGCTGCATCAGTTCGTTGCCCTGCTCCGCCAGTGTTTTCAGCGCTTCAGTCGTATGAAAATCCGCCAGTGCGGCCAGCAGTTGCGTGGCTATATCACGTCGGGTTGATTCAAAGGCCAGCTGCGCGGCGCTTTTCTCGGATGTCGCCCTTTCGGTACGGGCGCCGCGAATATCACCCCAGTCGATGGTCTGGCTGAGGCCGACATAGGCCGAGTCGGTTTCGGCGGTTTCCGCATCCAGTTCAAGTTCGGGGTTAAAAAGCGCCTTGTCGGCAGCGACCAGCTGGTAACCGGCCGAATCGACCGCCGACTGCGCGGCCAGAACTGAGGGGTGGTTCCCCACATAGTGATTCAACCAGCGCTTGAGTTCCGCACTGGCATTGGCGGTTCCGGCAATCGCGCCGGTGGACAGGGTGGCCGCGATACAGAGCAGGCCATATTTAATACATGAAGTAACAGTCATGGTTTGATTCTCAAAAGTGACAACAGATACACGGCTGTAGGTACAGCCATATCGTTATACGCCATGTCACAACCGTCCTTAACGGTTGTCAATGACGATTATTTTGAAAATCAGGCGCGGGGAGGTCTTAGATCGGGACTGACAATACAGGAAATGAAATCTTCGGAGTAATCCAGCCTTTCACTGGATGAGTCATTATCGGTCAGATAGGCATTCTGGTTGAATATGGCCTGCAGATGCGCCGAGATATGACAGCAGTGGTCACAGCAACTCTTCTCGGCGCTGTTTTTCTCTGAGTCTTTCGTATGTGCTGCGTGATGCGTGTCGGCCTGTTGCAGCAAGGACGGCAGCTCGTTGGAATCGGCCTTGATCACATGACCGTCAAACGCCCACGCGCTGCCATAGCCGAGGATACACAGGCTAAGCACAAGCAGTAATAGTCGTCTGACAATGATCATATTTTATCCTGGGTTTTGCTCACGGACGGCCTGTTAACGGCCATATCGTGCGTACAAGTCTAGCAAACTTTCCGGCTCTGCACATAATCGCCCTGTTTATCGTCCACTTGCACGTGCTGACAGCGCCGTAAACCGGCCTTCCCGCTTAGACCTGTTCCACTCTCTGTGCTGTGTTTTTTTGGAATTAAACCAGGTATATAGTACTATCAGAAGTTCTGTTTCAATAAAAGTTCGAATAAATTTTATGTCTGCCAGTCCCCTGTTATCGACGCAATCACGTGAGCAGTCTTTGCGCAAACTGTACAAGCTATACCCGACACTGGCGGACACCGACTCGGCAGAATGGCAGGCTATCCTTAGCAATGCGCAGTTTTTGCAGGTTCCGGCCGAAACCGTACTGGCCACGGCCGGATCGAGCTGTGACAACTTTATGCTGCTACTCGATGGCACGGTTCGCATTTACCAGGACGCGGACGACGGACGTGAAATGACACTCTATCGTATCGCGCCGGGCGATGTCTGCCTGATGAGCCTGAACAGCCTGATCCACGACCGCCCGTTTCGCGCCAATGCCAGCGCTGAAACCAATATCGATATGATACTGTTCAGCGCGGCCGACTTTCACAATGCCATGCGCGTCTCCGACCCGTTTCGCATGCTGATTCTTTCCAGCCTGGTCGACACCGTTTGCACCATTGTACAGAACTTCTATGTCACGGCCTTCGAGCCCCTGGACATGCGCCTGGCCTGTCTGCTGGGCCGCCTGTTCGAACGCGCCGGCTCCGACTGTCTGGAAATCACCCATCAGGAGCTGGCGCAGGAACTGGGCACCACCCGCGAAGTAGTCAGCCGTTTGCTGAAAAAACTCGAACGCCAGGAGTGTATCGTTCTGCAGCGTGGCAAGATTCTTGTTGGTGAGAACAAGCAAATGCCGGGCATTCTCGAATCACGCTAGCGCCCTGCCTGCCACACCACCTGTTTTTAGCTGATAGTACTTTACCAGCTATAAACATGCTATGTGACCTTGGACACTGAGATATTGCTCACTCATGGTAAAATATGCCGCTTGAAACAACCCCTAACCATTTACAGAGAGTTTATATGCGAGTTTTCAGTGTAATCGGCATTTTTGCCGGCATGGTAATCATGGGCAGCCTGCTGGCTGCACACTTCACCCACCAGGTAGACCTGACCGAAATGAGCTGGTTATGGCTGACCTTCTTTGTCGGCGCCAACCTGTTCCAGATGGG
>DRLE01000001.1 GCA_011051475.1 Gammaproteobacteria bacterium | reverse complement strand
AGACGAAACCACCGATTAACAGGGCATAGCAGGTAACGATTATGAGCTTATTGCTGGATGCCCTGAAAAAAGCCGCGGATGACAAGCAAAAAGCCGCGCGCAGCGATAATACGCAGGCAGTGCCGGACAGTGCATCTGACAGCGCGCCCGAAGCTGCACCTGACAGCGAGAAGCCGGTTGCCGGGGAACCCGTAGCGGAAAATGCGGCGACTGACCGGGCGGACAGCGACGAGGCGCTGACGCTGGAGCTCGATGATCTGCCGGCAGATAATGCCCCTGCCGCCGAAGCTGAAGCTCAGACAAGCGCCACCGGGGGCGATACGCCGTCAGAGCCGGCCGTTACGAGGGCGGAAGACCCCGGCTTGCGGATGGACGATGAAGAAGCCTCGCTGACGATTTCGGATGAAGCGCTTTCCCTGCTTATTGATAAAACCAATCATAATGTAAAACATGATAACCGCCTGTTAATCATTATCTCGATACTGGCGGGTATTCTGGTTGTTGCCGCTACCGGCGCCTATTACTACCTCGATACCCAGGAAGAAATTGCCAACCTTGAGCGCCGGCACCGCATTACCATGCAGCAGATGCGAGCGAAAACCAGTGGCGACAGCGGGCCGGAGCATACCGAAATTATCCGCACCCTGGTCAGTGACACAGACCTGGAGGACAAGGTCAGGGCAGCAAAAGAACATATGGCGAAAACCGGAAAAACACAGCCGGCCCGGGTGCAAACCGGAAAACCCGTGCAAAAGCCCGCGCCAGAAAAGGCGGCTAACAAGCCGGCAGCAATAAAGAAAGCCGCTAATAGCGTGCTTAGCATCAGGGCCACGAACATACGTGATCCGCTGGACGAAATGCTGCAGAGCGCGTGGCTGGCATATGAGCGCGGCGATTACCGGCAGGCGGCAGAAAAATACCGTGATGTGCTGGCACGAGAAGACCAGAACCGCGATGCCATGCTGGGGCTTGCCGCCATTGCCCTGGTCGAAAAGGATTTTACCAGCGCCAGGCGCTATTACATGGCCCTGCTCGAACTGGACCCGCGCGACCCGGATGCAAACGCCGGCCTGAGCAGCATGCAAACGGATGAGGGCTCCCTGCAGGAGCACGAGGAATACCTGCTGTCGATGCTGCAGAAGAATCCCGGCGCCGCAGCGCTGAACTTCGCCCTGGCAAACGTCTATGCCCGCCAGGGCGAATGGCAGTCCGCACAGCAGTATTATTTCAATGCCTGGCAGGCCGATGCCGACAATGCCGACTATATCTACAACCTTGCCGTCAGCCTGGATCAGCTCGGCAAGGGCTCCCAGGCTCTGAGCTTCTATCGCCAGAGTCTGGAAAAAGCCGGCAACCGGCCAGTCGGCTTTTCGCGAGAAGCGGTGAATAAACGTATCCGGGAACTTTCCGGGGTATAAACCATGAGCGTCGATAGCACAATCAATCTGAAGAAAAAACTCGGGCAGCAACTGCTTGAGAAAGGGCTGATTTCCATCGACCAGCTTGATATTGCCCTCACCGAACAGAAGAAAAACGGACGCCTGCTGGGTGAGATTCTGGTCAGCATGGGTTTTGTTTCCGAGTCGGTCATGCGCGATGTCATCAGCCAGGTGCTGGGTATTGCCAGTGTCGACCTGTCCCGCGTCGTGCCCGATAAAAATGCCCTGGACAGGGTTCCCAAGGAAGTGGCCGAACGCTACACCATTGTGCCGGTCAGCTTCGAGGTCGAAAAGCAGCGCCTGCAGATCGCCATGAAGAACGCCTCCGACCTGATGATTCTCGACAGGGTTCACGCGCTGGTCGGGCGCAAGGTCGAGCTGGTGCCGATGGTGGCCGGCGAAAGTGAAATCAAGAAAGCCATCGACCAGTTCTATGGCTACGAGCTGTCCGTCGACGGCATTCTGCATGAAATTGAAACCGGCGAAATCGACTATCGCAGCCTGGATGCCACCGAGGACGAATACAGCCAGCCGCTGGTACGTCTGGTCGACGCCATCCTGGCCGACGCGGTAAAACGCGAGGCCTCGGATATCCACTTCGAACCGGAAGAAGGTTTTCTGCGCCTGCGTTATCGTATCGACGGCGTGCTGCGGCAGATCCGCAGCCTGCACAAGGACTACTGGTCGGCCATTGTGGTGCGCCTGAAGGTCATGTGCATGATGAATATTGCCGAAACCCGCATTCCGCAGGACGGGCGTTTAAGCCTGCAGGTGCAGGGCCACCGCGTGGATTTTCGTGTTTCGGCGCAGCCAACCACTCACGGTGAAAATATCGTGCTGCGTGTGCTCGACCGCGCCAAGGGCATTGTGCCCATGGACCAGCTGGGTATTCACGAGGACACCCTCAATGACCTGAAAATGATGATGGCCCGGCCGGAAGGCATTATCCTGGTGACCGGCCCTACCGGTAGCGGCAAGACCACCACGCTGTATTCCATGCTCAACTACGTCAAGTCCGAGCAGGTCAATATCATGACCCTGGAAGACCCGGTGGAATATCCCATGGATATGATCCGCCAGACCTCGGTGAACGAGGTTGCGCGCATGGACTTTGCCAACGGGATTCGCTCCATGATGCGTCAGGACCCGGATATTATCCTGGTCGGCGAGATCCGTGATGAGGACACCGCCGACATGGCCTTTCGCGCCGCCATGACCGGCCACCAGGTGCTGTCCACCCTGCATACCAACTCGGCTATTGGCACCTTCCCGCGCCTGCTCGATATCGGTGTACTGCCCGACATTATGACCGGCAATATTATCGGCGTCATCAGCCAGCGCCTTATCCGCCTGCTCTGTCAGCACTGCAAGGTGGAGAAACGTCCCGATGATATCGAGAGCAAGCTGCTGGATATCGATGTTGCCGGCAGCGAGGTGACGATTTACGAGGCGGGCGGCTGTAGCCACTGTGGTAATACCGGCTACAGGGGGCGTGTGGCCATTATCGAGGCTCTGCGCATTAATAATGAACTGGACGAACAGATAGCCAAACGCGCGACTCTCGGCGAGTTGAAGGCCACGGCCAAGCGCACCGGTTACAAAACCCTGGCGGATGATGCCATTCGCTGCGTGCTGGAAGGCAAGACCAGCCTGACCGAAGTAACCCGCGTTATCGATCTGACGCAGCGGCTGGTATAAGGGCGAAAGGTGAACAAGCATGCCTGACTACCGATTCAGAACCATTGATGCTTCAGGGAAGATCCGCAGCGACACCATGGTGGCCAGTAATCCCATGGAGCTTGAAAAACGCCTGAACAATATGGGCTTTGACCTGCTCAGCTACAAGGAGCATAACAACCTGACACGCGGCAGTTTTCGTCGCAAGAATATCAGCCGGCGAGAGCTGATCAATTTTACCTTTCATATCGAACAGCTGATCAAGTCCGGCGTGCCACTGATCGACAGTCTCAGGGACATCCGCGACAGCATGGAGTACAGCCATTTTACCGATGTGCTGCAAACCATTATCGATGACATCGAGGGTGGTAAAACCCTGTCACTGGCGCTGGCCGAACATCCGGCCATCTTCGACAAGGTGTACGTGACCCTGGTGCGGGTGGGCGAGGAAACCGGTCAGCTGGCCGAAGTGCTGAAAGACCTGGGTGAAACCATTCGCTGGCAGGATGAGCTGGTTTCGCAGACCAAGAAGATCATGATCTATCCGGCCATTGTTACCGTTATTGTGCTGATGGTGGTCACCTTCCTGATGATGTATCTGATGCCGCAGCTGGTGCCGTTTATCAAGAATATCGGCTCGGAAATACCCCTGCACACGCAGATCCTGATCGATGTCTCCAATTTCTTTCTCGATTACTGGTACGTGATGTTCAGCCTGCCCCCGCTGATCTACTCGGTGCTGAAGTTTGCCGCCGCCAGAAACCCGAAGGTGAAATACTTTCTCGACGGCCTCAAACTGAAGGTCTGGATATTCGGCCCGCTGCTGACAAAAATCAAACTGGCCAGGTTTGCCAACTATTTCGCCATGATGTACAGCTCCGGCATTACCGTGCTCGACGCCCTGAATATCTCCGCCGATATGGTCGACAATATGGTGCTGGAAGCGTCCATTCGCACGGCCCGCAACAGTATTTCCGATGGCGTCATTATCAGTAAAAGTTTCGAGTCCGTCGGCGTATTTCCGTCGATGATCGTGCGTATGCTGAAAGTCGGTGAAGACACCGGCGCCATGGATGACGCCCTGCTCAATGTCAGTTATTTCTATAATCGTGAAGTGAAGGAGTCGATAGACAAAATAGAACCGACGATCCTGCCCATACTCACCGTGGTACTGGGCGGCATTATGATGTGGATAATGATGGCCGTGCTAGGCCCGGTCTACGACGCGGTAGCAGGAGTGAAACTCTAGCCATGAAGCGCCTGTTCTATTTTACCGGTTACCGTCTGACGGTCATGCACTGGAAAGGGCATGAAATGATCGGCAGCAGTTCGTTCGAGCCGACCGAAAAAGGCCTGGCCCAGTTTCGCAGCTATCTGCTGCAGACCGAAAACATCCCGGGAAAATTCCTGGTTGATGTTATCGAAGAAGATTTCAGAAACGAAAAGATACCGCATGTCGGCGGCCGAGACCGCCGGGCGGTTATTGGCAGACTGATCGACCGGCATTACCGTGCCAGCCGCGAATTCTGCTACAGCGAGGTGATCGGCCGGGAAAAACAGGGTCGCAAGGATGATACCGTTCTGCTCGGCGCCATGACCAACCCGCAGCTGATGCAGCCATGGCTGAACATTATCGATGAATGTGAGATCGCGCTGAGCGGTATCTGGACCCTGCCCCTGATCAGCCGGCAGCTGCTGAAAACCATAAAAGCCACCGAGGGCGTGGTGTTGCTGGTGAGCCAGCAGGTCAGCAGCAATGTCCGTCAGACCCTGTTCCGTGACGGCAAGCTGGTTTCCAGCCGCCAGTCCATAATCAACCAGGACATCAATGATATTTCCTCGATCGGTGAGCTGGCGGCACCGGAAGTCACGCGCACCATCGATTTTTTGCGCGCGCAGAATCTGATTGCGGCCGGTGAAACCATCAGCTTGCACCTGCTTGGCAGCCGGGAGCAGATCCCGTCTCTGGAAAAGGCTTTTCAGCCGGATGACAGACGGGAAGTCAAACTGCACCTGATTGAAGATATCCATGACAAACTGGGCATAAAAGGCCTGGGTAAAAAGTTCTCCGACGGTATATTCGCCTGGCTATGCCTGCGTCACGGCGGTATGCATGGCCATTACGGGCCGCGCCGCCTGTTTATGCGTTACTACCATCGTCTTATGGCGCGGGCGCTTTATGCCGCGAGCCTGCTGGTTGTTGTTGGTGCGGTACTGGCCACGGTGTCGAATATGCTGGACGCGGTCGAGTATGAAGAGGGCATCAGCCTGCTTAAGAAGGAAGAGAGCAGTTACCGGGAACTCTACGCGAAAAAATTCGAAGCCTTTGAAGACGTCTTCCAGAATGCAGGCATTATGAATGCGGCGGTTGATCTGGCAGGGCAGATCAAGCGTAACAGCAAAACCTCACCACTGGATTTTCTTATTGTGCTCAGCAATGTGCTCAGTCAGCCCGGTGCCGGTAATATCAATATTGACCGTATAGAATGGAAGGCCGTCAGTTTCGATAACAGGAAAAAGCTCTATACCCTGGCCAATTTTACCGACAGGGAACCGGTCAGGCATGAAGCGGTCGTGATAGGTCGAATCGACGAGTCCGAGCACAACTATCGTGAGTCTGTTGATCACATACTGCGGATTATCAGCTACCTGAAAAACAACCCCCGTGTCGAGGAAGTGGAAGCCCTGACCATGCCGGTGGACCCGCGCTCACAAAGCCAGTTCTCAACGGAAGCCGGGCTGGACTCGGTTCGTGAGAGCCGGGCCGGGGAAGATAAAAACCGGGGACGTTTCTCCCTGCATGTCATTATGAGGGGGCCGGATGATGAATAAGCTGTCACCGGTATTGCTGCGCGCCCTGATCGTGTTTTCGGCCACGCTCCTGCTCGGCCTGGGCGTGGTTGGTGTTTCCTGGGTATATACAGACGGTGTGCACGATGACTATCAGCGTGCGCAACGTGGCATGCGACAGTGGAAGTCAAAGATAGACCGCTCCGTTCAGCACAACCAGATTATCGACGAATTCGAGAGTAACTTCCTCAAGCTGGTCAACCAGGGCGTGGTCGGTGAAGAGGACCGTATCAGCTGGTTTGAAACCATCCAGAACACGGCGAGAAAACGCGGTATGCCACTGGTCAAGTACAGTGTGTCCAGCCAGAAAAAACTGAAGGAAGCAAACCTGAAAAAAGATTACCGGGGTATCGAGGTGTTCAAGAGCATTATGACGCTGGATATCAAGATGGCGCATGAAGGTGACCTGTTCGCCCTGCTCAATGATCTGCGCAAGGCCGACGGCCTGTATGCCGTGGACAAGTGTGACATCAGTAAAACCGGCAAGGCCAGCCGTGACAGTATCGATACCATGAAGGCCTACTGCGAACTGGGATGGTATACCTTCAGAGCGACAAAACCCGCCGGTCAAAGGCCGGAAAAAGACCGGGAAGCAGGCCAGGAAGCGGGCCAGGAAGCAGGAGATAGAATCTGATGATGCAGAAGCGGACGATACTTTTACTGCTTGCCATGCTGCTGCCCACCGTGGCTGTGGCTGGCGATTATGACGAGCAGCAGCTGAAAACCCTGTTTACCGACAAGAAAGAACGTGACTATATCGATGCACTGCGCTCGGGCAAATCCGGTGGCAAACCGGTAAAAAAAGTGACCGTGGAAGGTTATGTGACCCGCAGCAACGGTAAAAGCGTGGTGTGGGTCAATGGCAAGAGCACGCTCAGGGGCAATACGGTGGACAATATCAGGGTCAATCCGCATTCGGTCGGCAGGAACAAAAGCGTTATTATCAGCAGCGATGGCAAAAGCAGAAAACTGAAACCGGGTGAAACCTGGGACAGGCAGACAGGCAAAGTCATTGACGGTCACTAGGCAGACAATCAGGCAGCATAAAGCGGTCAGGGCACAACGGCAGCAGGGCATTGTGCTGCTTATGCTGGTCGTTGCGCTCGCCATTATGGCGTCGGCGTTGTATTTTTCAGGTATATCGGTGGTTGATATCCAGGTGCAGAACCGTGAGCAGACACAGCAGGCATTGAAGCAGGCAAAACAGGCGCTGTTGCATTATGCGGAAACCCATGCGGATACGAACGGTAATGGCAGAGCGGGCGAATTTGCCTATCTTCCCTGCCCCGATGCAGTGAGTTTTGTTGCCGTGCCGGGCCAGCTGGATCCTAATGAAGGCAACCAGGATGGCCTAAGCTGTGGCCCTGTCTGGCGCAACCGCATGGGCTATCTGCCCTGGCGTTCACTGGATATGCCGCCGGTCAAGGACGGCAGTGGCAGCTGCCTGTGGTATGTGGTCAGCGGCAGTTACAAGGGTGAAATGAGTTCGGGTCTGATCAATCCGGATACGCTCGGTCAGCTACGCCTGTTTGATGAAAACGGCGTGTTTGTCAGGGACGATATTGCCGCGGTGATCATTGCCCCGGGCGCCGTGCTGGCGGGACAGAACCGCGGCGCCAGCGCCAATTTCAATGCGGTTTCACAGTGTGGTCAGGATTACGGCAATCAGGTCGCCTATCTTGAAGGCAGCGCCGGTATCAACAACAGCCAGTTGCTCAATGTTGCAGACGGCGTCGATGATTTTATTAATGCTGCACTGGTATCGGACCAGCAGGCTGTACCCTTTAATGACCAGGTCGTGGCGATCGGCCGTGAAGAACTCTGGCGGGCAATACTGGGCCGCAGTGACCTGGCACAGCTGCAGGATGAGGCAACCGAGGCGCTTGCGCTTTGCCTGGCGGCATATGCCAACGCCAATGCCAACCGGCGCTTTCCCTGGCCGGCACCGATGAATGTCGGTGATTACCGGGTAATGAACAATTACAGTGATGTATTGAATGCGGGCGCCGGCTATGCCGGTCGTTTCCCCTTCCATCTGGATGACAGCAATGCCGCACTGGGCAATGCGCTGCTCGACAGGCTGCTGGATAATGCGATCTGCTCAAACCTTAACCTGACCACCACAGCCGCCATCAATGTTAACCTCAATGACAACAATGCCGCCCATCGCATACTGCTGGAAAACTGGAAGGACCATTTTTTCTACGCGGTCTCGAAAGATTTTGCCCTGCCAAATGCAGGGGGGGCGGGTTGCGGTGGCGGTAAGGACTGTGTAGAAGTCGACGGTACAAAATATTCAGCCATCGTGTTTTTTGCTGGCAGCGCCTATCCCGATGCCAGTCAGCCAAGAACAAATGCCGACAAGGCGATTATCAGTAACTATCTGGAGAATGGCAATGATGCGGATTTTCCCGACAATGGCGGTGATGGTGAGTATAACTCGCCGAACCCGGCAGCCAGTAATGACCGGATGTTCTGCCTGAAGCCGCCAGCAGGTGGCGGCGGAGGCATGGGTGGCGGTATGGGTGGCGGTATGGGCGGTGGCCTGGTCGAGGTGACGCAATGCTGAAGCATTCACGATGCAGTAGCAGAGGTGCGCAGTCGGGTTTTACCCTGGTTGAGATCGCCGTGGTGATGGTCATTGTCGGCCTGCTGATAGGCAGTTTTATCGGAACTTTTGCCGAACGCATCGATACCACGCGGCGTGACAATACGGCAAAAGAACTGCTCGATATTAAAAAGGTTCTTATGGCCTTTGCTTTCTCACAGGCAGCCCCCCGTCTTCCCTGCCCGGATACCGATGTGCCGCCTGACGGCGTGGAAAACTGCCCCGCTGGCGCTGCGGTCGGTGTGCTGCCCTGGGTAACGCTGGGTCTGGGCTATGCGGATGCCTGGGATAACCGCTACCGCTACTGGGCAAGCAATCAATACACCGCCGCTTTTACGCTTGCAACGGTCAATAACGGCATAGGTAATGGCATCGCGACCGTGCGCACCCGGACCAACGATTTGCCTGTGGCCATTGTGACAAATGCCGTTGCCGTTATCTATTCACACGGTAAAAACGGTTTTGGCGCGGTCAGTGTTGAAAACGTCAACCGCCCGGCAGTGCCCGCTGCGAATATCGATGAAGTGGATAATACCGATGCCAATCTTGTTTTCATGGCGCGCGGACCGACCGAGGAAGGCGGGGCGTCCGCAGGCGGTGTCTATGACGATATCGTTTTCTGGATCAATTCATTTGAGCTCAAGGCGGCCATGGTCGAGGCCGGCAAGTTGCCATAGATTTCTTTTCGGGTTGTCCTCAACGGCAGGGCTCAGATCTGCTTTAGCAGAAAGCGGACCTTGCCAGGCTCGTTTTCTGCCAGTGTCAGGCGATAGCCGAATTTGCGGGCCAGCTCATGGCACTGGTACAGGCCGATACCGAAACCGTCATGCGATGAAACCACCTCCTGGAACAGGCGTCGGGCAATATCGGCCTCAACCGGACTTCCGGTATCCACAACAGACAGCTGCAGGCGTCCATCCGCGTCGGACAGGGCGATAAAAATTTCCAGACCCGGTTCACGGCTGCGCTTGCTTCTGGCATTGTCGAGAAGGTTTTCAATAACCGTGGTAAACACATCGATGGGAATTTCCCGGTCCTGCTGAATATCGGCTGAGAAATTGATGTGCCGGCCCGTATAGCGCTGTTGCAGCTGGTTCCACCAGTTAAACAGGGAGTCGGTGACAGGCTCCGGCTCAAGGTCGTTACTGGCGGGGATACGCAGTTTTTCCAGTGTGGTATTCAGGCGCTGGGTCAGTATCGGCATCTGTTTTTTCAGAATGCCCAGTATTTCTTCCTTCGAGGCATCGTTATCATTGATAATCTGGGTCATGGTCTGCGTTGACTGCAGAATGTTTTTCACGTCATGGGTCAGCTTCGAGCCGGTTTCATAGATGGCGCGCATATGTGCCTGGCGGATAAGCATCTGCTCCTGCAGCTTGGCACGGTAGTAAAACGCCAGTACGTTCAGTAACAGTTTGGCGTGCAGCAGCAGAACCGGGCCGACCGGAGTATAGGTGTACAGGGTCAGTTCGAGCTGCTCGTTATTGATAGCGACCTGGTTGGCTGTCTGCCTGCCTTCTGTTACGCGTTCGTTACCGGTTTTCGTCGTCATGCCGGCCACCCAGTGTTGTTGCAGCAGGTAGCGTGAGGTGGCGGAAAGAAACTTGTCGGGCGACAGTGAAGTATTGGCAGCCAGTGAATCAACATGCAGAATCCATTCTTCAAACGGGCCGCCGAGGTTCAGCAGGTATTTCTCCCAGAGCTTGGCAAAGCCGGAAAAACCACCACGCGGTGACCATAGAAAACCGGCCAGCAGCAGGAAGGCGCCAAGCAGCATAATACTGATAATCAGTGATTGCAGATAGGGCTGCCTTGTTACCAGGCTGATCAGGGCGCTGCCCATCAGCAAAAAGATCAGCAGCAGGACAAAAAGAAAGCCGCGAACGAAATCAACGGTTTGCGGTGCCGGTTCCCTGGCAGGCAGCACCAGTAGCACAAGCGGGAACAGGCGTATAAAGATGCTGAAGGGCTGCTGAAACAGGGACGACAGCGCCGACAGGTGAAACAGGCCGGGGATGGTGACCAGCACCAGTTGCAGAAACAGTGTAATGACGGCAATGCCGTAAGCGACACGGTTCATGCCGCGGGCGAAAATCCGCCCGCTCAGCAGGCTAAGCAGCAGCAGGTACCAGAAGGCGTTAAGCCAGGGGTTGAACCAGTAGATAAAGGCGAAGATAAGGCAGATCAGGGCGATGGTCTGGGCAATGCTGAAGTTCTGCTGCTGTTTGATCACCGGCTGCCAGAGCAGGAAAAAACCGAAATGCGCAATCATAAAGACCTGGCTGATCTGCGGGTTGTTGCCCGGCCAGGTCGCTGCCAGCAGGCAGAACAGCATCAGTGCCAGCAGGCGGTGTTCGTTTTTCAGGATGATTTGATTCAGATTCATTTATTTGTTCCGTGTATTAGGGAGTGTAGAACATAGAAGCGAAGTTTTAAGTTGGCAGCGACCGGGGTCGGAGTCAATTTGCCGCGCGTTAATGTTAATTTCACGTGTTCCGAGCAAATTGACTCCGACCCCGGTCGCTGATTGCCAACTGCCAACTATTCTTTTCTTCCGCTATAATCATAAATAAAAGCCCATGCCCTCACCTATTCCAGCCATTGCCCGTTATACCGTCATGGAATCCATGCGTAATCGCCTGCTGCTGCTTTGCCTGCTGCTGGCCGGCACCGCTTTTGTGCTGATCGAGTTTATCGGTGAGCTTACCATTACCGAACACCGCCTCACCCAGGTGGCGCTGCTGGCGGCCTTTCTGCGGATCAGCGCGGTGCTTGTCGTGGCCCTGTTCGTGGTTTCCGGTACGGTCAGGGAGCTGCACGATAAAACCCTGGAAATGATCCTGGCCATGCCCGTGCATCGTGCCAGCTATTACCTGGGCAAGCTGGCAGGCTATAGCGTTATTGCCCTGCTGGTCTGCCTGATTTTTGCCGGTCTGCTGCTGTTTTATGCCGATACACAGGCCCTGCTGGTGTGGGCGGCTTCATTGTTTCTGGAGCTGTTGCTGGTTGTTGCCCTTGCTCTGGTGATGCTTTTCAGTTTCAGCCAGGTGCCTGCCGCACTGGCTGCGGTATTTGTGTTTTATGGCGCAGCCCGGATTGTTGGCACCATCTTCCTGATATCACAGTCACCCATAATCGCGCACGACAGTGCCGCGCAGAAGTTTATGGACGGCTTTATTGAACTGCTGACCTGGCTGTTACCCGATCTGCACCGCTTTACCCGCAGCGAGTGGCTTGCCTACAATACGGCCGACTGGTCAGCCTTGCTGCCGTTGCTTGGCCAGACCCTGGTCTACCTGTGCCTGCTGGCGTTTATTGCGCTTTTCGATTTCTACCGGAAGAACTTTTAGGGAACCTCTGAGTAACTCTGAATGAAGCAGATTGTGTACAGCTTATGTGAGAACAAGGCAAAGTTTGCAGCGAATAGCCAGCTATTTGCAAGAACTTTAACGCCGTTATCGCATAAGCTGTACACAATATGCGATTTCAGAGTTATTCAGAGGTTCCCTAGGGTCCGGCAGCCATGAACCCTGATTTTATTTTTCATCGTGAGCGTCCTGTAAGCGATGTGCCTGCGCTGATCAGGCTGTGTCTGCTGCTGGCGCTTTGTCTGCAGCTGGTATGGCATGGCCTGCAACCGCCGCTGGAAGCACGGGCGAAAGACCTGCCGCCGCCATTGCCGGTGCGGGCCTATATTATGGCGTCACTGGGTGAGCCGGTCGCCGCCGGACGGTACCTGGATCTCTGGCTGCAGGCATTTGATGATCAGCCGGGTGTCAGTCTGTCGTTTAACCAGCTTGATTACCATCGGCTGACACAATGGCTGGATGTTATTCTGGAACTGGATCCGCGCGGGCAGTACCCGCTGCTGCTGGCGGCACGGGTTTACGGCAGTATAAGGAATCCTGAAAAACAACGTGTTATGATGGAGTATATCTATACGCGGTTTAATAAAGATCCGGACCGCTACTGGCGTTGGCTGGCCCATGCGGTGATTACCGCAAAACATGAATTGAGGGACCCCGCGCTGGCCCTGAAGTACGCCGACGCACTGGCCAGCAGGGGCAGCAAGGTGCCCTACTGGGCCAGGGATATGAAAATTATCGTGCTGGAGGATATGGGCCAGCTGGAAGCGGCCAGAATACTGACCGGCGCCCTGATCGACAGTGGCGAAATCAGCGATCCGTATGAATTGAAGTTTTTAACGAATAAAATTACCGAGCTTGAGAAAAAATCGTTAAAAAAACGTCAAACTGTTGAAAAATAGACAAATATTTGTGGTAAAAAGAGGGTATATTTACTGCAAAGCCACATTTTATGGGCTATATAAGGTTGGTATAGTAATTGCTGTATTAAAACAATAATAATGCAATTAATCTCGAGACAGGTGTTATGACTAAGATATTGAATACAAAAACCATTTCTGCCATACAGGGACAGGGCAAGCGGCAGAAGGGTTTTACCCTGATTGAAATTGCCATCGTACTGGTTATTATCGGTTTGCTGCTGGGGGGCGTACTGAAAGGCCAGGAGCTGATTAACACCGCCAGGGTTAGAGCGTTGAACAATTCCGTCGATGGCGTTACCGCCGCCTGGTTCAGTTTCCAGGACCGCTACCGGGCGTTTCCGGGTGACTACACCCAGGCAACGGTTAATCTTCCCGATCCCAATGGCCTGATTGCCAATGGTAATGGCGATGGCCTGGT